>PWUG01000248.1 GCA_003562605.1 Syntrophomonadaceae bacterium
AAGCGGCGGGGAGGCAATCGGACTCTGCAGGGATTCCAGCAGGGATTTCTCAGGATCAGCCAGTGGTTCTTCGCCAACGGTCTCCAGCACTTCATAAGATAGACCGTTAGGAAGCCTCAGGTTAATAGTTATATGTCCATATTGTAATTCCATCAGTATACCTGCGTCACTCGGAAATTTCTTCTTCAGCGAGGATGGCAGCACCGAGAGCTCCGACAATTTGAGGCTCGGGTGGAACAATAATTTCTGTATTAAGCTTTTCATTAAGGGCCCGGACCACTGCCCTGTTCTTAGCCACTCCCCCTGTTATCATCACGGCTTCCTCAAGCCCGACGCGGCGAACCAGCCCGGCGGTGCGGTCGGCAATTGACTGGTGCAGGCCACAGGCAATATCTTCCCGGGGCAGGCCCTGGGCAATCAGGGAGACTACTTCCGACTCTGCAAACACAGTGCACATACTGCTGATAGATACTATATTTTTGGCCTTGTCGCTTAAAGCGGCAAGTCCGTCAAGCTCAACTTCAAGGGCCTGGGCCATAACCTCGAGAAACCGTCCGGTTCCGGCAGCACACTTGTCATTCATTGCAAAGTCCAGCACCTTGCCTTTATCGTTTAAGAGAATTACCTTGCTATCCTGGCCCCCGATATCAATGACAGTGCGTACTCGAGGATTTAAAAAATATGCACCGCGACCGTGACAGGTAATTTCTGTGATTCTCTTGTCTGCGAATTCAATACTAATCCGGCCGTAACCGGTCGCAACGATATATTTTAAATCTGATCGGGTCAGGTTTGCCTCCTTGAGGGCTTTTCCCATTGCTTTTTCGGCAGCTATTTTACTGTTTGAACCGGTTGGCATAATTACGTAGTGCAATACCTCTCCTTGATCGAATAGAACAACTTCTGCAGTCAGTGAACCGACATCAATTCCTGCAACAGGCATTTAATATCCTCCAATTCTAAAAGATTCAGAAACAAGAATTCCGGATTCTAAATCCTGCATTCAAATAAGCGCTGTAATCGCCTGCCAAACCTGATCGCGGCCGGATCCTGTACGGGCGGAAAAAGGCAAAAGCAGATCGTCTTCAAAAAGTCCCAGTTGTTTGCGAATCTCCGCCAGCTGCTTGATTAATGCACCGCGCGAAATTTTGTCTGCTTTTGTCGCTACCGTTATAGTGGCAATAGTGTGTGCACGCAGCCAACCGGACATCAGTTTGTCGTCTTCGGTAGGTTCATGGCGGCAGTCGATTAAATGAATACAGCCCCTGAGGTTTAACCTGTCTCCCAGGTAGTCTTCAATTATCGGGGCCCAGCGCTCGCGCTCTTTTTTGGAAACTTTTGCATAACCGTAACCGGGAAGATCGACAAAACAATTTTTGCCGTTAATTAAATAAAAATATAGTCCCCGTGTCTTGCCGGGTGTAGAACTGGTCCGGGCCAGATTTTTCCTGCCAACCAGGTTGTTTAGCAAAGATGACTTGCCGACATTTGAACGCCCTATAAATGAGATTTCCGGAATATCCCACTCAGGGAAATCCTTCACGTTGTAGGCCGCCGCTTTTAATTCCACCTGTTTAACTTTCACTTTTCACCTTTTCTTTTAGCCTTAATGTGCACTCCCCGGGCTCTTAATGTTGAACCGGTGAATCCTGTCTGCCTTCCGGCAGGTTGAGATCATTTTGCTTGATCTTTTTTTTCCCGGGTTTTCCTTTTTGCCCGCCTTCAGTTTTCGCCAGGGCCATTTCCAGCACTTCATCCATATGTTCAACCAATTTAACTTCCACCTTGCGCTTCACATTCTGAGGAATGTCACTTAAGTCACGGCGGTTTTCAGCAGGCATCAGTATATACTTGATCCCGGCACGGTGTGCAGCAAGTATTTTTTCTTTAACTCCACCTATCGGTAAAACCCGGCCGCGAAGGGTAATTTCACCGGTCATGGTCACATCTTTCCTGACCGGCATCTTGGTCAGGGCGGAAGCAAGAGCGGTAGCCATGGCGATTCCGGCCGAAGGCCCGTCTTTGGGTATAGCTCCCTCGGGAACATGAATGTGAATATCGATATTTTCATAGAAGTTTTCATCGAGGCCAAGAGATTCAGCCCTGGACCGGATATAACTCATAGCCGCTTTGGCTGACTCCTGCATAACATCACCAAGCTGTCCTGTAAGGGTCATTTTACCCTTTCCCTTCATTAAAGTTATCTCGATGGAGAGCAGATCACCGCCGCTCTCAGTCCAGGCCAATCCGGTAGCTACGCCAATTTCGTCCTCTTTTTCTGCTGAGCCGTAACGGTAACGGGGTATGCCCATATATTTTTGCAGATTCTGGCGGGTCAGCCGAATATGCTTATTACGATCTTTAACAATTTCCCGGGCTACTTTACGACACACAGCGGAAATACTCCGTTCAAGATTACGTACCCCGGCTTCGCGGGTGTATTCACGAATTATACTGCGCACTGCACCTTCAGATAGTTCCAGGTTTTCATCTGTTAAACCATGCTCTTTTAGTTGTTTCGGAATTAAATACTGACGGGCTATTTCCACCTTATCTTCCTCGGTATAACCGGGGATGTGGATTAACTCCATCCGATCCAGCAAGGGCTGGGGAATATTGTAAGAAGTATTCCCGGTAGTTATAAACATCACCTGTGAAAGATCAAAGGGCACTTCAATATAGTGGTCACTGAAAGAATTGTTTTGTTCCGGATCAAGCACTTCCAGCAAGGCAGAAGAAGGGTCGCCCCTAAAATCTGTTGACATTTTATCAATTTCATCCATCAGGAAGACAGGATTTTTTGACTTGGCCTGGCGCATTCCCTGGATAATTCTCCCCGGCAGGGCCCCAATATACGTTCTGCGATGCCCCCGCACTTCGGCTTCATCGCGGACCCCGCCCAGCGAAATCCGCACAAATTTCCGCTCAAGGGCCCGGGCGACAGACTTGGCAAGAGAAGTCTTACCAACCCCGGGAGGCCCGATCAGGCAGAGAATAGGTCCTTTCAGTTTCTTTGCAAGCTGACGTACCGCCAGGTACTCGATGATCCGTTCTTTTACTTTATGCAACCCATAATGATCTTCATCCAGGATTTGTTCCGCAACGTCGAGATCAAGGCGATCTTCTGTTTCCAATGACCAGGGAAGCTCAAGCAACCAGTCAAGGTAAGTTCTGATCACAATACCTTCTGCGGCTGCTGGAGGCATTTTCTCCAATCTTTCCACTTCTTTAACAGCTTTTTCTTCCACTTCTTCCGGCAATTTGGCCTCAATAATTTTTTCGCGGTACTCTTCCGCTTCGGCCATCCGTTCGTCTTTCTCACCCAGTTCATTTTGAATCGCCTTCATCTGTTCCCGCAGGTAATATTCTTTCTGAGTTTTTTCCATCTGGTTGCGGACCCGCAGGTTAATCTTGCGTTCAATCTCCAGTATTTCCATTTCCCTGCTTAATATTCCATTAAGTTTCTCCAGGCGGTCTCCGGTATCGATCGCCTCGAGAATTTCCTGTTTCTGCTCAATTTTCATGCTCAGATGAGAAGCAATAACATCGGCAAAACGGCCCGGCTCTTCAATATCTGAAACCGTAGAGATAGTTTCGGGGGGCACTTTTCGGCTTAACTTTGTATATTGCTCAAACTGATTTAGCACGCTACGCATTTGCGCTTCGATTTCAGAAGTCCTTTCAGGATTGTCTTCCAGGATTTCCGCTTTAGCTTCAAGAAATAATTCTTCACTAAACAATTTAATAATCTTAGCCCGATTTATACCTTCGACCAGAACGCGAATTGTACCCCCGGGCAGTTTGATCATCTGCTTAACAAGGGCTGCGGTGCCAACTTCATAAAGATCATTTAATGTCGGCTCATCAACCTTGGAATCTTTCTGAGCTACAAGCAGGACCCGGTTATCTTTCATCATTGCCCTTTCCAGGGCTGATATTGAACGCTCCCTCCCGATATCAAGATGTAGAACCATGTTTGGAAATACCAGCACTCCCCTTAAGGGAAGAGCCGGTAATCTTTCTTTTTTAGACATTTTAAAAACCTACCTTCCCGATTGAAAAGTTAAAGCGAGAAGCTCAAGTATCTTTATTATTCGCTTCCCGCTTTCTATTTTCCTTTATCTGACTGTCCGGTTAGAAACACCCTTTGTGTTTGCTCTATGCGCTTTCTTCTTTCTTTTTACGTTTATCTCTTGTTGCCAGAATCGGGGTCTCCTTGTTCAGGACCACCTCTCTGGTGATTATACAGCGCTCGACATCGTCTCTGGACGGGAGTTCAAACATCACATCAAGCAGAATCTCTTCCAGTATGGCACGCAGGCCGCGTGCACCTGTGTTTCTTTTCATCGCTTCCTCAGCAATAGCCTGGAGACAGTTCTCCTTAAACTCGAGCGTGACACCGTCTATTTCGAATATTTTCTGGTACTGTTTGATCAAAGCGTTGCGAGGCTCTTTCAGGATCCGCACAAAAGCTTCACTGTCAAGCTGGTCAAGAGTAGCAATGACCGGTATTCTTCCTACAAATTCCGGGATCAAACCATATTTAAGCAAGTCCTGAGGCAGGATCTGCTTCAGGATATTGCCCAGGTCGACATCATCGCGTGAAATGACTTTGGCACCAAAACCAATCCCTTTACTGCCGACACGGCTCTGGATAATTTTCTCCAGGCCGTCAAATGCACCACCGCAAATAAATAGAATATCGGTCGTGTCGATCTGCATAAATTCCTGGTGAGGATGCTTGCGCCCTCCCTGGGGTGGCACGCTGGCTACCGTACCCTCGAGGATCTTCAGCAATGCCTGTTGGACACCTTCACCCGATACATCGCGGGTAATGGACGGATTATCAGTTTTACGGGCAATTTTATCGATTTCGTCGATATAGACAATGCCTTTTTCTGCCTTTTCCAGATCGTAATCTGCCGCCTGGATTAGTTTCAATAAAATATTTTCCACATCTTCACCGACATAACCGGCTTCAGTTAATGAGGTGGCATCAGCTATGGCAAATGGGACATTTAGTATTCGAGCCAGGGTCTGGGCCAGCAGTGTTTTACCTACACCGGTAGGGCCAACAAGAACGATATTGCTTTTTTGCAGTTCAACATCTTCCACTTTTTGTCCTGTATTGACTCTTTTATAATGGTTATATACCGCGACAGCCAGGCTCTTCTTTGCGCCTTCCTGTCCAATAACATATTGGTCGAGCACTTCCTTTATATCCTGTGGGTTGGGTAGCTCGACATGGCTTAATTCGGTCTCATCACCGATTTCTTCTTCAATTATTTCATTGCACAGCTCTATGCACTCATCGCAGATATATACCCCCGGGCCTGCTACAAGCTTGCGGACCTGTTCCTGGGTTTTTCCACAAAATGAACACTTTAGATGCCCTTTTTCTTCGTTAAACTTAAACATGTGGAGAGTTCACCTCTTCTCCATTTTGTATTTCGATTATTTTTCTCTTTGAACCAGTATTTCATCAATTAA
>PWUG01000437.1 GCA_003562605.1 Syntrophomonadaceae bacterium
AACGCTTGGCTTGAACTAAAAGCTCAGGGAGTAGAACCCTTCCCCTTTAACAAGATTAAGAATATGGACTATGAAGAGGGAATGAAGAAGATTGCTGAGACGATAGCGGCACAGCCAGCAGCAGATAAGTTAGATGAACCACTATCTGTATTAGATGCTCAAAGACTTGGTGTTCCATATGGAACGACACACAGGCAGGCAATGAAGATGGGGTTAATGCCAGGAGGACCGGGAGAACCGGGAAGACATGTGGTCGTGGACGGAACCCCCACAGAGGTCTCTCTTACAACTCAAAGATTATGGGAGGGGCTAGTAAACCTAAACGACCTTACTGCTGCAGAAAGAAGGGATTTAGACCAAGATATATTAAAACTGGGTATAAACAAAGAATCTCCCCAGCAATGGTTTTCAGATAGAATGAGGGAAATTAGGGGAGAGGAATTAACGGGCAAGGAATTGTCTGACGCATGGAAAAACCTTAGAATTGAAATGGGCGTTGAGGTTAAAGTGATTACAGAGGCAGAAAGGCATCAAATTTTTGTAGATAAAGCTAAAGAATACTTTGGTTTGGGATACGAGAGGGATGATGCAACCCAAAGAATGGTGGAAACAATCTTACAAACGCCAAGGGGCGGTGGTTACACCCCAACCCAAGCCAGAAAAGGAACAATTGACGACATCCCTCCAGCACTGGCAGAAGAAGTTTTAACTGCGATAAACGAGGTTTATGGACAAGAAGAGAGGGGTCCTGGATTCCTAGAAAAAATGACGCCCTGGTCACCAATTATAGCTGCTTACAGGGCAGGCAAGTGGCTTTTGGGCCGTTAAAGTTTGAATAACTTATGAATATATTCCAAAAAATATTGGGCGAACAAAAAGATAGCCCAGAGGGGTTGTTTTCTGATATCCAAAAACCTACTAATATTTTCCAAAGGATTATACGGGAAAGAACTGAAGAATCTGGAATAATAGACCTTGAAAGAATGGGAATTAACCCAAACCTAAAGTGGGAAGCTCCCCCAGAAAGAACTCGAACCCAAAGGTTTTTAGATACGGCAAAAGAAAGAATCTGGGAACCAATAGCCGAAACCTTTACCAAAAGAACGGCAGACGAAAGGGACTATTTAAACTTTACCCAAAAACTAAGAAAAGATGCCCTAGATAATATTGAACACAGAATAAAAAGAATAGAAACCCTTGATTCGCTTTTAGTTGATTATGAAGAAAGAGAAGATTGGGAAAACTATAATAGGCTTGTTCCTGATTATAATGAGTTGGCTAATCAAATAGGAAGAGATATAAAGATACTTTCTGGACCAACCCCGGGTTTAATGTTAAGGGGACCGTTTTCTGACGAACATGAAATAATGCCCTATGCGGGCACGTCTTTGGTTGGAGTTTCTACTATACCAGGAAGAATTGCTGCTAGGGTTTTAGAGGGAATAACGGGCTGGGGAGCTGGAATTGGCAAATCTGCTGTAGACATTAAGAGAGATATTTTTGGGCAAGAGAAAACCGAGTGGTATATTCCGGGAGTAGGAGAAATTAAGAGTTATCAGGACAGCCATGGCGATTATGTAAAATGGGCAAAAGAAGAACAAAATATGACGGACTGGGATGCCAAAGCTTTTGCCGTCTGTGTAACCACGGTAAATATAGCCTGGGACGCCGCTATTATTACAAGCCTATCAAGTAGAGCGATATATGCTACCTTATCAAAAATGGGATATGACCCAAGAGTGGCGAGAATAATGAAAACCTATGGCTTAAGCACCACAATGACGCAGAAACAAATGGACGCCAAAGTTAAAATGTTGTGGAATGACGCCATCAAAAAGGGAAACTTGTCAGCCGCCCAGCTTATAAAATCAGATATGCTTTATTTGGCTTCTAAAAATAAAGCTATCGCATATCCCGTAAGAGACATAATGAAAGCGTCTACCAGGGAACAAATCGGCAAGGGGACATTCAAAACCAATTATTATTATATGCCAGGAGATACAACAATATACGTAAGTCCGTCTCCGGCACCCCATCAAACATTTATACCTGGCCCCAGATTTCAGCAATTTATAAACCTCGTTGATTATTTTAATGTCCCCCTTAATAAAATAAAGCTGAAGTATTTGCAGAACAACTATGTTATGGGAGATTTTCTTCCCTCTGGATTACAAACATATTATGCTGGTTTAGACCCAGGAGAAGCAGCAAGGATTGTCGGTAGCCACATTATGAATAAGGCAGCTACCGCTAATAATTTAGCCGCCTTTAAGCAATCCCTAACTAAAACCGAGATGAGTAAGGTTGTTCAGTCTGGCATAGCCGCAGGGGTGCTTTTTGAGTCGGTTAAGGGAGCAAAAGACCTCGTTATTTCTCCCCAATTAGAGGGGTTGGCAGACAAGGCCAGGGGGAACAGAACCGTTCAGGAGTTTTCAAAATCCTTAACAGACGCCGAAAAAGACATAATAGACCCCACATTATTAAAAAGGCAGGATGTTATAAATAACTTTTATGCCGCGGCCACAAAGGGCGTAGACCCTATTTCCGTTCCTCAAGTAACCCCGCCAACGGTTAATGAGGTTTTAGATATTAAACCTGCTCCATTTATAACAAAGCGGGAAACCACACTATTAAAAGAAAGGTTTAGAAATATAGCAAGAGGGGCAAGGGAAGCAACGATTACAACGAGGGCAGAAATACAAAAAGCCCAAGCTGAATTGGTAGACATACTAAAAACTGCGAAAGTTCCCAAAGAAGAGTTGGGGTGGTTTACTGGTACATTCCAACAAATAGGTTCTAGAGATGCCTTGTTAAAAAAAATACCAGAAATTCAAGCCAGAATAGATAGGCTGGAAAACGCAAGACTATCTAGGAGCTATGACGCCCAAATAACAAAAGAGCTTTCCAAAACAGAACCCAGAAGAGTGGGGTTAAGGCGACCCTCTAAATACGACATAGAAACAGACAGGTTTTTCACTGAAATTAGAGGCTATAACAGAATGACCAAAGAACAAGCCGCAGCCAGAATTCAAGAATTGGGAGAGCCTTTAACAGAATTAGACAGGTCAAGAATAAGGTTTCTAGAATACAGGGCAATGGGGGCAGAAGCGTCCCCAGAGCTTAAAAGGGTTGCCCTGCAAGACATGCAAAGATTAAGAATCAATGCCGAGGCGGCAAAAGATTTCCAAGAATTCAAACGTCTGTCTGACAGGCAAAACTTAATTGATGAAGCATTAAAGGGAACAGCTACCAGGATTGGCGGAACAGAAGGACAGAATGTTATCCAAAGGGTTTTTACAGAACGAATTTATGGCACAATAAGAAACGGCTATATTAGGGGGGTGGCAAACCTTTACTCTACAATGAACGGGGTGTTTGGCAAGGAATTTGCTGATAAGTTTGACCCCACGCTTGCCGTAAACAGAAGCGACACAGCAATATACTTTTCTAATAAGGGGGTTAAAGAAGAAATTGGCAAGGCACTGGGAACCAGAAATGGCTATCAGTTTATAAACAAACTTCACGACAATTCTAAAGAAGAAATAGCGGCTACGCTTCTTACTGAAGAGAAGATTAAGTTAAGCAAGAACCAGCTTTTAGACATTTATAATAGTGTAAAAAACCCCCTGGGAAAAGAAAGATATCACAACTTTTTCGGAAAAGCTGAAACAAACAGGTTAATGGGGTTGCTTTCTCCTAAAGAAAAAAGAGCTGCAGACATAGCTCAAGAAGCTGTCCAAGGCTACAGACCAGTTTATAACGAATACCATATCTATAAATTCAACAGAGATATGGGCATTCAAGAAAACTACTGGCCCTTAACATCTGAGAGAGAGTTAGAGATTTTTGACGAGATAAAGATGCAGAGCAACCTTCCCAGTGCCCTAAAGCAGAGGTCAGATTATGCCAAGATAAAACCCGCCCCTAAAGATTTTTACCAGAAGATGGTCAAACACATAGAAACCGGAGAGCATGTCAGGCATGTCAGTAGGAGACACGATGAGCTAATAAATATTTTTACAGACGGCAGGGTCAAAAGAGCTATTGAGGCTAAGTTCGGAGATGGGGTTTATAAAGACCTAATGTTCCACACAGAAAACCTGTCCCTTAGTAAATACACGGAAAGATTAGATGCTATCAGCGGACTATTTAACACTATGGTAGATAATTGGGTTAAGGCCAAAGTTGCTATCCCGCTATCTATTATGCCAAAACAGCTAGGTTCTTTTACAAACTATGCATCTGTAATGCCGTCAGGTGTTTTTATAACAGATTTTACTTATGGATTAGCACATCCCAGAAAAGTGTTTGATTATATGTGGAGTAACAACCCCTTTTTAGCTGCAAGGTTTGCTAGGGGTTATTCAGAGGCAATTAAAGACGCACTAAAGGGCTCCCAACTGCTTAAATCGGGATTAAAAGAAAGATGGGATAGAGGATTAACCATGGCAGTAAGGGCTGGAGACATAGGTGCTATTGTTTATGGAGGATATCCGTTCTTTAAATATCATTATGAAACAGCTATTCAACAAGGATTAAGCCACCCAGAAGCACTATCAAAGGCAAGAGATGTTTTTGAGGTAGAAACCTTAAGAGCCCAACAGGCAGGAATTGACGTAAGTCTTTCAAGGGTTCAACAAAAAAGAGACCCGTTTTTCAGGGCATTCTTCAGGTTTAAAAACACTATATCTCAGTATATGCGAAAGATGGGAGATGCAACCCTCCAATATGCCCACGGAGAAATACCGCTTCCTCAATACACAAAACTGATGACTAATTATGGTTTAATACAGACGATTATTTATATGACCATCGGAACCATGGTTGGTATGGGAATATACAATCTGGGCAGAAAGATGCGGGGAAAAGATACAGAATGGGATATGCAAAAGCTGTTTGATAATATTTTACAACACATGGTCACTATGCCTTTCCAGGTAATACCGATAGTAGACATGATGGCCACTTATGCTTACAGACGAATGAGAGGACAACCAACATGGAAACCATTACAAATGCCCATCGTGGATGATTATATAGAGGGAATAGGGAAAATGACCCAAGACGAACCAACCTTTCAAGACTTCTTAGAGGGAGCCGGGGTTCCAATGGCAGAAACGCTTACGGGGTTTCCGGCTGAAACGATTTTAAGATACTACCGAACCTTAACAGAAGATGTAGACGACACCACAAGCCTGCCAGCCCCAAGAGAAAAATCAAAGGGTGAGATGGACGATTTTGACAGGCTTTTAATGGAAGAGCTGGGAGGAAACGAACAGACAGAAGACCCATTCCAACAACTCTTTTCTCCCCCCAAAGAAAAAAAAGAGATTGATACCTTTGAACAATTATTTCAATAACCATGAAAAAACCCACCTACCAAAACGGAATACAAGACATTCAAATAGTCCGCCTTGAAGAACAGCTCAAAGCGTCAGACGAAGCCAAAGAAGTTGCCTATAAAGAAATGCAAAGAC
>PWUG01000007.1 GCA_003562605.1 Syntrophomonadaceae bacterium
GAGCTTCCGCTGTATGAGCACAGAAGGTAAACAGGCACATGACAGTCAACAACACCACAAAAACTACTATTAATTCTTTAACTTTCCAGCATATCTTCTTCATTATTATCTCCTTTAATTCCTTTGGAATTATTCTTTAATTCTTAGCTATATTCAGTATCCAAGAAGAATTCAAACGACATACTCATCGGGGCTTGGAGGCTCTTACTCGCTCCTGTACCCTGAGCATAAATAGTATAAATCAAAGTATCATACGCTGAGACTGTTAAACTCCACCCGGTTATTGGCGTGCCGGTGTGGTCATAAACAGTCCATGTATCTGATTCATCTTCCGGCTCAGCTCCAATAATGTCAGGAAATGTTCTCATTCTGGCCTGGTAGGGTACCGACGGAAATAGTACTTCATCCCAATCATCGTCTACCATGTAAGCAGGCACATGTCCTGTAACTAATTGGTAAAACCTCTGACACTTTCCTAATTCTAACGTTGGCTCGGGTGGACGAAACTCTGTGCTTACTGTCCCATACTCAGCTTTTAACCTGGCAAACCGGAGATCCATTGTATCATATTCGGCATGTTGAGTATTTGTAACTCTAATATCCACTAAAACATTGGCGTCAGTAAAGACAGTTTGGTCTGAAGGGAGTTGGGGCACCGTTAAAGTAAATATAAGAGGTGTTATAGTGGTTGATGCAGTTCCAACAGTCTGAGCGGCAGAATAGTCGGTCTGATTAAAATGTGTATTTTCGTCAGAGTATTGACGGAGTGCCACGTCTATTTGGACAGTAGGGTTAGAACCGAAGTGCCAAGCCCATATTGAGATTGTTAATTGTTTACCAGCATGTACTCCTTCTATTCGCTGGAATAGCCTCTCGGTTGCGTTGGTGGACACAATCTTCATGAAGTGTCTGTCCCCACGGTTGCCAATACCCCCCGTTGGGCTTGCGTAACTCTCTTTTGTTATTGTTCTATTAGAACCTCCGGAAGTGGCAAAATACCACCTATCCGCTACATATCTATTAGCACCTGTAAAGGATGTACCTCTTTGCCATATATCAAAATTCGGGTTATGAAAAAGGTTTTGGTTTATAAAATTTATATCTTGTAGACTATCATACACCAACTTTTCTGAAGGGTAAGCTGTATCTGTAGGAGTCACTTGCCATGTCGTTCGCTTATTCGCTGAGTTCTCAGCAGTAAACCCTAAAGCGTCCTGCTTACCATTCCATGTGGCTTTGTTAGCGGCTGTTACATGATAGTCATCTTCAACTATATGTGCTTGTATTCCTGGGTCTTTTGGTTCATAAGCCAGGTCATGGTTATGGGCAAGTGCAGAATAGTCTGAATCATGGTTGTGGACAATACCAGCATAATCCATGTCATGGTTATGCCCCACAGCAGCAAAGGTCAGACCATCTATGGTATCTTTGACCAACTTCTCTGAAGGATAGGCTGTATGTGTAGGCGTCCCCTGCCATGACGTTCTCTTGTTGGCTACATCTTCAGGAGTGTAGGCTAAACCTCCTGCCTCAATAGCATCAAGGGCATCCTTAACCAATTTCTCGGAAGGATAGGCCGTATGTGTAGGGGTTTCCTGCCATGTTGATCTTTTATTATCTACATCCTCGGGGGTGTATGTTAGCCCTCCTGCCTCAAGAGCATCAAGAGCATCCTTAACCAATTTCTCCGTGGGGTAGTGGTTATGGTCAGGGGTTCCCTGCCATGCTGCTACCCGTTTAGCCACGTCTTCCGGGGTGTAAGGAAACCCTGCTTGAAAATCGAATGGGTATTTAACTGTCATAATTATCTCCTGAACATGTTTGTTCCTGCTCTATTAAATCGTTCACTGACGAGTCCTCCTTTAGGTTTGAATATTCCAGCCTCCTTCAGGTGTCGGTCAATCTCTTCCTGTAACCGCTGGTCTTTATATTGTTGATCGGCTTTCTTTTCATCACGAGCCATCATGTCCACAAAGTAACCAACACCAATAGATAGGGCGTCTACTTTATCATCATGACGTAAGGCACCCCTTTGTTTAGTGATCCTGGTTATCTGGAAAAATAAAGAGTACTTGGTGTTCAACTCAGGATGATCCATCGTGTAGGTTATTTCCTTTTCCACCAGTGCTCGGTTGATGACAACTCTGTGCTGGTTTAAAACTGGTTCCAAACAGTCAATGATTCTCATCTCCTTTTGTTTGGAGTGCCTTACCTCTTCACAATGGCAAGGATGTATCCGACCCAGGATAGGTTCAAACAGCTTCATCCACATTCCATCCCCGAAGTTGGCTTCGATCAGAATATCATTGACCTTGAACTCTTTGGCCTTATAAGCCAGGAACTCAAGGTTCTCATCTATGTACCCTCCGTGAAACCCTCCTGCATCCAGGATAAACAACTTACCATGAAGCTGTGCAATCACAGCCCATCCTGTCATGTCAGCCCCACGTCCAGCCGGGTCCACTGACATCACAACGGTTTCATACTTCTTCCAGGTCTCTTTCTCATAGAACATCGGACCATACCACCTGTCCCCTGCAAACCCCATATTCTGAAGTTCCGGAATAGTCTGTTGAGGTCCAGATCCATACTGAATAAAACTTGGGGCCTTCTCGGGGTTCAAATCCATGACGATTAGATCCCCTAACTTTAAAGGGTATTTCTCGGTGTCTGAGAGCGTCGTATCAAGCATGAATTGTAATTGGAAGGCTGACCTACCCTTGGCTGCTTCTCGTTCAATCAGGTCGCTCTCATGGAACCTCTGAGGGTCTGTGGGTTCTCTTTCTTTTAATTTACCCTCATCAATCTCTTGTTGGATCTTAGGGGATAAACCCCCGGCGTACCCTTCAACCTGTTTAGGACTTGGAGCACGGGCAGGCCAGATCCTACAATCATAACTTTTAGATCTAAGCTTGTTGTAAATTGATTCTTCAGTTTGTGGTGTCCCCAGGAAAATGATCCGGGGTTCCCCTTCTGGTACCAGGATGTCTTCAAACTCTCCCACACGGTTGATGAGCTTTTCTCTCATATCAACGGTGGCGGAGTTGTTGGGAATTTCCACGTCATCACCAATTATATAATCAGCACGTGAACCGGTTATCATCCCGAAGATACCGGCTGATTTCATGGAAGGGGCTTGATGGTTTCTGGATGGTGCCACATCAAAGCAGACCATAGACTCTCTTTGGTCGTGCCGGGGTGTCAAGTGCATCAGCACCGGCATCTCCTTGATAAGGCGTAAGGTAAAGGTGGTGAAGGCATCTGCTCGATCCTTCGACGCCGACACCACCAGGATCTTAAGTTGTGGGTTTCGTAAAAGCAACCAGCACACAAAGGCCGCTGTGATCCAACTCTTTCCTATACCTCGAAAGGCTTGGATGATGGATCTCTTAGGGCCGTGCTGAAGATAGTAGGCTATTTCGATCTGTCTTTTGGTAGGCTTTGGTAAGGCCAGGTGTTTCCAGACTTGGAACAAGAAGAATACAAAACTATCTCTACATTGATTTACGTACTTCCCGGATAATTTATCGCTCATCCGTAAAGAGGTCAGACTCTTCCTTTAATTTTTCCCACTCTTCCAGGGCTTCCAACTCTTCTTTTGAAGGCTCTCTGTCTTCATTCAAGTTGAAACCCAAACCTACGTTATAACGAGCCAGCAACCGTTCGGCTACTGCCAAGGTACTTGCGGATACTTTTAAAGGGTCTTCCTCAATCTGTGCCAAAATGGCACGAAACATTGCCAACTGAAGTGTGGAGGCTGCATCACTATCTATTTTATTTATATCCATCTATCCTCCCATTATTATCTTGGTTAAGGGACTCCACATCAACACGGCGATAACCCCTATTGTGCTTGTCATTATTCCGGTACCAACAACTACCACAAGTTTATATAAAGAGTCATGGTTGGTTTGGAGTTTGGTGAAGTCCGTCTTTAGATCACAACCTCTTACCTGACAGTCCCCTTCAACATACCGATCCAGCTTATCAATCACAGCCCTTTGTGTGGCTTCCAGTCCGGCAAGACGTCCACAGACTTCTTCTTCGAATGATCTATATATCGGAGGTGGAGCTTTCGCTCTAACGCTACGCATAATTCAAATTTGTGTCGAATTGTACTAAGACAAAAGTCTTGGTGGTCCCGCCGACAGTTATCTTCATTAAAACATCCCCAGGAGAACCAGAAGCAGTTCCATCTGAGATCCATAACACGGACTCCCCACTTGGAGGATTGGCAGGGTCGGTACTTCTGAACTCAAGGTTGACACCTTTAAGTTTACTGACCTTAGCCTTCTTCTTCGCAAAAGAGGCGGCACTGTCTTCCAATATGACAATATCATCGTCTACCGGGTTGGTCTTTTCTGTAAAGGTATTGAAGTCCCCGGCTGATCTTTTCAACTGAGCATCATTGGTTACGTCTGACAGTCCAACTTCACTTTTAGTTGTGGCGTGTGGGTTCCCCGTGGTCGTGTCAGCGTGAGCCTCGACCGGAGTCATCCGTCCTTCTAAGGATGTTATGTCACCCTCATTAACGCCTACCCTTCCGTCTAATGAGGTTATGTCCTCTTCATTTTGAGTGACACGACTTTCAACCTGGACCGCCTCGACTTCCATGACAGCAGTTTCAATCTTGTCCAGGTTTCCGTCGTAGTCCTCTGTGGTTAATGGCGCACCTTTTGTGGAACGCCTCACCAGGTTAAGAGGCATCTTCTTTATGTTCCTCGGTTAATTCTTCAATCTTGTTCTGCATGGCCCTCAGTTGGTTTTGAAGTAGCTCGATCTGGACCTGTTTCTGACCGATGATCTCGAAAAGATTGAGCTTTTCCTGCTGCGTCTGCTGCTGCATTTGTAACCTCCTTAATAAGTTCTGTGATTCTTTTGTTTTTTTGTTTGACTAACCGATGTTGGAGATAGATTCCTTCTTCTTCATCTACCTCTTCGGCTACCATATACTCACACGGGTCTACTGGTTCATTACTTCTAATAAAACCCACTCTACTATCCCCGTGTCCTTGTAGTGATCTTGTATCCGTAGTGAATACGTTGCCTTCCACTTCTCCGGTTACTCTATTGTAGATAACGTAATTACTCATCGTTTGAACTCCGTTAAAGACATGTTTGCTAAGTAGATATAAGCGGTACCTCTACTTATATCCCATACTTGTGGGTGGTAGTAACTCCCTTGTATATGAAAGGAGTGGAGGCCCGCCCCTGGCTGATTTATAAAACGATAACGTTGCTTTGCGTAGGCTGTTGTATAAACATTGTTGTTGGTGTCACCATCCCATATTTGACTTGTGGCGAATATCATTGGTAAATTTCCGACAGGCGTGTATATGCTTCCTGTCTGCCGGACAATCCGTGTCGCAAAGTTGCCTAAGTCAAGAGTGGTTTGTGGGTTTGTACTATTCCACACCCAATAAAAAATAA
>PWUG01000336.1 GCA_003562605.1 Syntrophomonadaceae bacterium
ACTTCACTAAACCTGCGGCTTCCCCAAAGGGAGAGAATAATGATTACAAAAAAGCCCAGGATATCAAACAACTGCTTGAACAACCCCCGTCCAAACCCATTAACAACGTGCAGCAGAAAAACTATGAGCAGAAGGATGTCAAACCAGGCCATCTGCTCCACCCCGCTCTTTCATCTCGCCGGAAATATCCCGCTTTTCTTCTTTAAGCCTGAGAAGTTCGTCGGCAAGGTTAAGCGCTGCCAGCACCGCAATTTTATGCCTGCTCATCTGGAGATTCTTTTCAGCCAGAGAACGCATCAGGCGGTCGACATAACGACCTACATTATACATCTCTTCAGACGATGAAGAGCCCCTGATAATGAACTCTTCCCCCATTATATGTACCGTTACCCTGCATTTATCCTTTTCTTCCATCCCATTGCCTGCCTTCCTGTCGATGGGGTGCATTTGTCAGCATAATTCGCGATGAAAGTACGAAAGTCCTGCCTGTCTAACTGCGCAAAACTGCTCCCAGATCAAAAAGAGCCTTCTTTATTTTTTCCAGGGCCTTATTTACTTCGGTATCGGTTAAAGTCCCTTCCTCACCCCTGAAAGTAATTGAATAAGCAAGACTGCGCTTGCCTTCCGGAATTTGTTTGCCTTCGTAAAGGTCAAAAAGTCCAACCTGATTGACGAGGTCGCCTCCTGCTACCCTGATTGTTTTTTCAAGCTGCAACGTCGATAAACCTCGTGGAGCCACCAGGGCCAAATCCCTTTTTGCTGCAGGGTAACGGGGAAGAGGGACAACCCTTGGCACAGGATTGGCCACTTTAATGAGCACTGAAAGGTCAATTTCACAGACCGTAACCGATTGGCTAATTTCCCAATCTTCAGCTACTTCAGGATGAAGCTGGCCAATAAAACCGATTTCAAAACCACCGGCAGAAATTACTGCACAGCGTGTCCGGTGGGAAAAAGGCATAGTCGCGGGATGAAAAACAACATTATCAACCTGCAGGCGGCTGAAAATAGATTCTAAAGCTCCCTTCAGTGTAAAAAAATCAGTTTCTCCTGATGGGATAATCCAGTTTGGTTCAGGAATAAGTCCGGTTGCAGCCAGTGCCAGTTTAACCTTTTCATCAGGAAGTTTTTTCAATGGCAAAGACTCGGGCACATAAACCGACCCTATTTCAAATAGCATCTGATTAAGCTCCCGGTGGCTGAAATTATTCTGAATAACTTTAAGTAATCCGGGAAGCAGTGTAGTACGCATGACCGCCTGTTCTTCAGAAAATGGATTGCGCACCGGTATAGCCTGCATTCTGTTATCTTCATCCGTCAACCTTAATTTAACCAGGTTTGCCGGGTTAATAAAAGAATAGGTAATACATTCATAATAACCGGCGGCTACCAGGATAGACCTGATCTTTTTTTGCAAACGTTCTTCCTCAGATTCCCGGTTTTCAAGCAGTTCTCCACGGGGCAGGGTCACCGGAACCTTGTCATAACCGTAAAGCCGTGCCACTTCTTCCACGATATCTTCTTCCAGGGTTATATCTGCACGCCTTAAGGGCACGATTAAATCCAAAAAACCGCCATTATCATTCTTTTGGACATTGAAACCCAGGCTGCACAGTATAGCTTTGATATCGCTTTCAGGGATTTCCAGTCCCAGTATTTTATTAATTCGGTCGGGATGCACGCGGATATGCTGTGGTTGAAGCAAAGATACATTATGATCGATTATTCCTTTTAATACTTTTCCTTCAGCCAGTTCGCTCAACAGGAGGGCGGTCCTGTTCTGGGCCCAGATTGCGGCTTCGGGGTTAACCCCTTTTTCAAAACGCTGAGATGCCTCTGAAGGGAGGTTGTAACGTCGGGCCGTACGCCTGATGCTGGTTGGATTAAAGTTAGCCGCCTCTATCAAAACACCGGTTGTTGAACCGGTTATCTCTGTATTCTCACCACCCATAACTCCAGCCAGCCCAACCGGTTCCCGGCCATCAACAATAACCAGTGCTTCCGGATCAAGTTTTCGCACAATACCGTCAAGGGTAACCAGGGTTTCGTCTCGATATGCCCTGCGGACAACAATCCGGCTTTTTTTAAGCAGCTCCAGGTCAAATGCATGAAGCGGTTGACCAAATTCCCACATTACGTAGTTGGTAATATCGACTATATTACTGATTGGGCGGATCCCTGCTTTCAGAAGCCTTAACTGCATCCACAAAGGAGATTTTCCGATAGCCACCTCACTGATAACCCGGGCGGTATAGCGTGGGCAAAGATCGGTATCTTCAACGTCTATGCTTATAACTTCATTGATATCTTTTCCTGTTTCCGGAGGCATGAGTGGTGGCAAATTAACCTTCGCGCCTGTTAACGCGGCAACTTCATGGGCAACGCCTATCATGCTGAGACAGTCGGCCCGGTTAGGAGTCAGCTCAAGGTGAAGGATAAAATCATCAAAACCAAGCACCTGCTCTACAGGTTCCCCGATCACGGCAAAATGATCAAGAATAAGGATTTCATCTTCTTTACCAAGATCCAGGTCAAGTTCCTGGGCTGAACAAAGCATGCCCGATGATGAAACACCATAAAGGACCGCTTCCTCGATGATACGGGAGCCGGGAAGTTCAGAGCCCGGCCTGGCTACTGCAACTTTATCGCCTACCTGCATATTTTTTGCACCGCAAACAATTTTTAAAGTCTTATCCCCCACATCCGTATCAACCAGGACAAGGTTGCTTCTTCCCGGATGAGGTTCTATTGAAGTGACCTGCCCGACAACAACTCCTGGCAGAGAAGGGCCGAAGCGCTCTACAGCCCCTACTTCAACGCCGGATAGAGTAAAACGCTCAGCAAGCTCTTCAGCAGAGATGCCCGGGTCAATATAATCTAAAAGCCAGTCGTAGGAAACACGCATCTTTAAATCCTCCGTTCGATATTCATCAGTTACCCAAACTGTTTTAAAAACCGCAGGTCATTAGAGAAGAAAAGCCTCAGGTCACCTATACCGTATTTCAGCATGGCAATGCGTTCAACACCCATCCCGAAAGCAAAACCGGTAACTTCACCCGGATTGTAACCGGATACTTCCAAAACGCGCGGATGTACCATGCCAGCCCCGAGTATTTCCAACCACCCGGTCTCACTGCACGTTCGGCAGCCTTTTCCACCGCACATAATGCATAATATATCAACTTCCGCACTCGGCTCTGTAAAGGGAAAGTAACTGGGGCGCAGGCGGATCTTCTGTTCAGGGCCAAACATCTCCCGCACAAATAAGAGCAAGGTCCCTTTCAAATCTGAAAATGATATATCGGTATCAACAGCAAGACCTTCGACCTGGTGAAACATCGGGGAATGCGTGGCATCATCATCGCGCCTATAGACTTTGCCCGGCGCAATTATACGTACCGGCAGCTTCGGCGCGAGCTTCTCCATCGTCCTGATCTGTACCGGAGAAGTATGGGTGCGTAACAGGTATTGAGATGTAATATAGAAAGAATCCTGCATATCCCTGGCCGGATGTTCAGCCGGGATGTTTAAAGCTTCAAAATTATAATAGTCGCTCTCGATATCGGGACCATGGGCCACCTGAAAGCCAAGTCCGATAAAAATTTCTTTAATTTCCTCCATAATTATTGTCAACGGATGCTTTTGGCCGATTTGGACCGGCCTGCCCGGCAAAGTGACATCGATACGTTCCTTCTCCCATTGCCCTTCTTTGAGGGCATCGCGCAATGATTGTTCCCTGCGCTCTATGGCCAATTCCAGTTCCTCTCGCAGGGCATTGGCTTTCTGGCCTATGGCCGGCCTCTCTTCAGGCGTGACGCTTCCCAGGCTGCGCAGAAGGGTGGTCAGCGCACCTTTTTTGCCAAGGTATTTGATCTTAATCTGTTTCAGCTGATCCAAATCGTTCGCTGCTTCAATTTTCTGTTTCGCTTCGCCTTTTAACTCTTTTAACTTATTAATCACAACTACACACCTCCGGAAAATAAAAAATCCCTCTTACGAGGGACGAAAGTCAACCTTCCGCGGTACCACCCGGTTTAGCCATTGTTGGCTCACTTGGTATCTTTAACGGGATTACCGTCTCCAGCCTACCAGGCTTTAAGAACAAAGCCCTTCAGTGGGATGCTCCGGAGGGAATTTCAGCAGGCAACACCGGGATAGTTTGCAGTCTCGACTATTCCTCCCTGGACGGCGTCTTTTCCGGCTTACTTAACTCCTTCACTGCATTTAGCTATTTCAGGTTATATGCATTATAGCACCTGTAAACAAGACATTCAAGGCACTAAGTTCTGCGCTGGCGAATTATTTCATAAAGGATAACTCCTGCGGCGATTGAAGCATTCAGAGAATCAATATTTTCAGCAAGCGGTATCGCTATACTAAAATCAGTTTCCTCGATCAATTCAGGAGATATACCGGCTGCTTCGTTCCCTATAATAAGTACTGTCGGCTGCCTGTAATCCGCCGACCAGTAA
Organism: Syntrophomonadaceae bacterium; assembly: GCA_003562605.1. Next base: position 4,473 of record PWUG01000336.1, read on the forward strand.
GCTTGATCTGAATGGGCGTCGGCTGCAACCAGCTGCATTTTTTGCCGTTTCAGATTTCTGATTAACGTTAGAGGTTCCCGGATCAGTTCGATGGGAAGAGAGAAAATGGTGCCGGCAGTAGCTCTTAATACTTTTTGGCTGTAAGGATCCACACTTCCGGATGTATAGTAGAGAGCATCAACTCCTGCCGCAGCAGCAGTGCGTATAATCGTTCCCATATTGCCCGGATCCTGGATCTTATCCAGGACCAGCACCAACTGCATCAGGCCTGCAGGAATTTTCATGCTCTTTTCGGGATTAAAAGGCAGAATAGCCGCCACGGCCTGGGGGGTTTCCGTATCGGAGATTTTTTTAAAAAGCGGTAATGTCAGTTCAAATTGTTTAACCGAAGGGTTCAGGCCAGACAGCCACTTTTTACCTTCGCTTTCAAAGTAGTCCCCGGTATAAAAAACTACACTGGGAGTTAAGCCTGCCTTAAGAGCTTCTCTTATAAGGTTAGGCCCTTCCAGGGCAATTTGCTGCATTTTATACCGATAACGACGGCTTTTTTGCAGCCTTTTAAATTCTTTCAGCAACGGATTTTTCGAACTGCTTACATTTACAGGCGCCAGTTAAATCCACCCCAGTTTCTTCAAATGTTTGTTTTCTCCGATAGCAACAATAATATCACCTGCTTCAATTAAATCTTCGGCAACCGGTGAGATAATGGTTTGACCACTGTTACTGCGGCGCAGAGCAATTACACTGACTCCGTAACGAGCTCGCAAATTCAGCTTTAAGAGTGTCTGACCGATCATCTCTTCGGGAGCGCTTACCTCAACCACACTGTAATAATCCGACAGTTCAATCATATCAATTATTGTCGGAGCAATTAAACTGTGAGCCAGCTTTTGGCCCATATCCCGTTCGGGGAAAACAACCTTGTTGATGCCGA
>PWUG01000082.1 GCA_003562605.1 Syntrophomonadaceae bacterium
ATCCATTAATTTTTTATTAAGTAAACTGTTGAAAGTCTAATTCGCCTGAAAAAGTCCTTTTCCTTTTACCTGTCTTTGTGTTCTTCCCGCAGGGACTATTTTAGACTGCTGATTGCAGATAACTATCTAAACCGGTAACCCATTACTTCTATACTCTGAAAAAATATTTCGGGTATGGTATAGTAAAAGTATAGAAATATAGTATCAACCGGGAGGGTTTAAATAATGAAACGCCGCGTTTTTATAGGCAGGTTAATCCGCTGGTTGACTGCTTTTTTTGTAATTGTCGGTTTGGGTGGTCTGGCCTTCCGTTTCTTCGGTAACGATGAACTTACGCCCGATCAAAATGGTGAAAGTTTCGATATACAGGTCGGGGAAGATAATGGCAGATCTGAAGAGAGCCAAACTAGGGAGGATGAGAAAATGATTCCCAGGAGACAGCTCGGTAAAACAGGAATTTCAGTATCCCTTTTCAGCCTGGGCGGTGAATCAACCATCGAACAGGCAAACCGGGCAGATGAAGCCGAACAAATTATTAACCGGGCCATAGATCTCGGAGTCAACTATATCGATACCGCGCCTGCCTACGGCCGCGGGGATAGCGAAAGCAATATCGGCCGGGTGATGGAATACCGCAGGGAGGATGTTTTCCTGGCGACAAAGACGCCGGACCGCACTTACGACGGAACCATGCGCCAATTGGAAATGAGCCTGGAACGACTGCGTACTGATCACCTGGATCTCTACCAGCTCCATAACGTGCGGACAGCAGGCGATCTGGAAGGGGTTTTTGCCGAAAATGGAGCAGTTAAAGCGCTTGCAGAGCTTAAAAGTCAGGGAGTAATTCGTTTTGCCGGCATTACCGGACATAAGGATCCGGATGTGCTTCTGCGGGGAATCAGGGAATATCCCTTTGACTGTATCTTAATGGCCTTAAATGCCGGAGATGTTCATTATGCCTCGTTCCAGGAGAAACTGCTTAAAGAGGTGGTAAATCTGGATATGGGCATAATTGCGATGAAGGTTACAGCAGTCGGACGCATATTCCGTGAAGGAGGCCTTTCGGCTATGAAGCAGGCGCTGGGGTATGTCTTTTCTTTACCGGTCAGCACAGCAATTGTCGGCATCTCGAGTTTGACTGAAGTGGAGGAGAACGCCCAAATTGCCGCTGATTTTGAAAAGCTGAGTGATGAAGAAATAAAGAAGCTGGAGGTCCTGACCGAATCATACGCGGACGATGCCAACTTCTTCAAGCATCATTGGTAAACCCGTTTGTCTTTTTGTAACCACAGTTATAAGTTTTTCCTTAATGCATCTGCTCTTTTAAAAAGCGCCGATTATTGATTGTTATTAATCCCTAAACTTATTTAAGTTTTTATTTTTTTTTGCAGGATTCGGGGAATTAAACGCGAAAAGAGTAACACTAAATATAAAATATGTAGCACGCGATGTTTACAGATAAAACGGATATATCCGTAGAAGAACACGCACTGCTGCGATTTACGGGAGGTTGAAAATGAAGAAGTACGGATCTGTTCTTCTAGGTCTGATATTGTTTATTTCTGCTATGTTTCTGGGCGGATGCAGTAACGAAGTTCCTGTGGCTAATGATGATGATACAGCTGGTAGTCCCACGGAAGTTGGAACGCTCGTCTTTACGGCAAACGGTGAGGAGTTTATCCGCGAAGGTTTCCTTACCAAGGACGGTTGGCAACTTACCTTCGACCAGGCTTACGTAACCATGGGCAGCATAACTGCATACCAGACCAATCCGCCTTATGATACGGATCAGGGCTGGGATATTGACTACCAGGTCAAAGTTGAACTGGATGGTATCCACTCGGTGAACCTGGCCGACCCGGCCAGTGACCCGGCAGAACTTGAAGGACTGGCGGAAGTGCCGGCCGGTCACTACAACGCACTTGCCTGGGCAATGGTTCGGGCTGTTGAAGGGCCATCTGCAGGGTATAGTCTTTTTCTGACCGGGCAGGCTGAAAAAAATGGCCGGGTGGTAGATTTCACGCTAGGCATCGAGCAAGAGGTTGCCTACCTGGGCGGTGATTATATCGGCGATGAACGCAAGGGAATTGTCGCTGCCGGAGAAATTGCTGAGCTCGAAATGACATATCACTTCGACCATCTTTTTGGTGACGGAGAAGAGGATTTGGATGATCCCCTGAACGAGGAAGCGCTTGGTTTTGAACCACTTGCAGCCCTGGCTGTAGATGGGGTTCTGGAAGCAGATCTTGCTTCCCTGGAAGGAGCGCTCAGTAGCGCGGATTTTGAACTGCTGCTTTCAATTCTTACTCACTTTGGCCATGTCGGAGAAGGTCACTGCCTGGCCCAATTTATCGATTAGCAAAAGGGGTTTTAAGAATGCTTTGCAAAAATTATTCTTTGGGCTTGTTTTTGCCCTTTACAGCAGTCGCCGCAATCTGCCTGCTTTATACTTTGCCGCCCGCTGTGGTGCAGGCCCACGGGGTTGAGCTTGAATATATTGAACGCGATGCTATTGAGGTAACTGCCCGCTATGATTCCGGAGCCCCGATGGCTGAAGCCCAGGTAGCAGTATTTGCACCCGGCAGCCCGGCCGAACCCTGGCTTACCGGCTCCTGCGACAGTGACGGCAGGTTTTTCTTTCTTCCCGACCCGGAAATAACCGGGTTATGGGAGGTACAGGTACGTCAGGCCGGCCATGGTGGCCTGCTCAGGATCGAGGTTGATGAAAGCGGCATCGGCCCTGTTGGATCTACCGGGTTTACAGGTCCGCAGATGTTTATTATGACAGCAGCAGTGATCTGGGGGCTCATCGGCACCGCTCTTTATTTCAGCAGGAGGCAGCCTAAATAAATGCATATTCCGGATGGCATTATCCCGGCATCAGTTGCAGTAAGCGGTTATGCGGCTACAGGTGGGCTAACCTGGCTGTCTCTTCTCGGGATAAAAAAACAGTTCACCAATCCCCGTACTGGTATACCAAAGGCAGCTTTGCTAACTGCGGCTTTTTTTGCCGCGTCATTGATTCATATTCCCATCCCTCCGGTTAGCGTGCATCTTGTCCTTTCCGGCCTGATGGGTGTTATGCTCGGCTGGTTCGCTTTCCCGGCTATCCTGGTCGGGCTGCTCCTACAGGCGGTCATGTTTCAACACGGCGGCCTTACTACTCTTGGTATTAATGCCTGCCTGATGGGTTTACCCGCTCTTTTGGCGGCCTCCATTTTCAGGCTGCGTTATCTTTTTGGTAAGGAGAAACCCCTGCCCAATGCAATACTGGCTTTCATAGCCGCATTTTTGGCTGTTGCCATGGGTGCCCTGATGGCGGCCCTTTTGCTGATTTATGCTATCCCGGCATATATAGATATTTCAGCTGAGAGAACAGCAGTGCTTGCTTTAAGCCTGGCTCATCTTCCAATAGCTTTAATCGAAGGGGTCTTTACCGCCATGGTAGTTCTCTTCTTACTTAAAGTGCAGCCTGCCTTATTGGAAAGTGAAAAATTATGATCGCCGAAGCCGCTCTAAGTACAGCTGTAGCCGGCAGCCTGCTCAGCCGTTGGGAAGCCCGCCTTAAACTCCCCGGCCTGCTTATCCTAATATTTTCTTTTGCCATTGTTCAGGATCTGCGCCTGCTGGCGCCGCTTATTATCACAGCCGCTCTTGTCTACTATTTATCAGGGCTTCCGATAAGTTATCTTTTCTCCAGGTTAAAACTACCCGGTTTTTTCCTTTTGGCGATAGCCATAATACTTCCATTCTGGTCAGGCCAGACAGTGCTATGGCAGCTCGGGCCGCTTGCCCTGCGTCTGGAAGGGCTACTCGGCTTGCTTTTGATCGCGACTAAATTTATCGGCATCCTGACCGTGGCTGTCGCCCTTTTTGCCACAACTCCGCTGGCGCAGGTTACTGTTGCTCTGCGTAGCTTAGGTATACCCTGGTTGCTGACTGATCTGCTCCTTTTTACCTACCGCTACATATTCCAGCTGGCAAGAGATCTGCAGAGGATGCGCACCGCGGCCCGCCTGCGTGGTTTCGTGGGTGGTTCGCTTTTCTCCCTGAAGACCCTGGCTCATATTACCGGCAGTATGCTGGTGCGCAGTCACGCGCAATCAGAACGGGTATTCCAGGCCATGGCCCTGCGCGGTTACGGCAATACCAGCCTGCCTCTTCCGGCATTCCAGCCGGCTCTCTCAGATTTTCTGCTCCTAAGTATTGCAGTGCTGCTTGCCGCAGGTTTCGTCCTGGCTCAGTATATATTTTAAGCAGTAAAAATGATGGACAGCACATTCCGCCCCGGTATCCGATTCTGATATAATCACAGGAGAGTTAAAAAGTAATAATCCGGAGGTTCAAAATATTGACTGACGCACTAACAATATCAAATTTATCTTTTGCCTACCCCGGGCAGGAACCGGTAATTGAAAAAATCAACTGTACTATTAAAAACTGTGAAAAGGTTGGCCTGGTCGGCCCCAATGGAGCCGGCAAAACAACTCTGTTCCTCCTGATAACCGGTATCATAAAGCCATCATCCGGGCAGATTTTGGTTTTAGATCAGCCGGTTAAACCGGGTGCTTTTTACCCATCTGTCGGCATGATCTTCCAGCACACAGCAGACCAATTGATTAGCCCCTCGGTCAGGGAGGATCTTGCTTTCGGCCCGCATAATATGGGCTTGAACAAGGATGAAATCCAGGCGAGGATTGAAGAAACAGCGGAACTTACCGGAATTACCGCCTTGCTTGATCGGCCGCCTCACCATCTTTCTGCAGGAGAACAGCGCCTGGTGGCTCTTTCCGGCATACTTACCATGGGACCCCGGCTTCTGATCATGGATGAGCCTACTTCTGACCTCGATACTCGCTACCGGCGCCGCCTGATTAAATTGCTTGGTAATATGTCCGATAAAACATTGCTTGTTGCTTCACATGACCTGGAGTTTGTTATAGAAACCTGCAGCAGGGTCCTCCTTCTTGAAGGAGGCCGCATTCAGGCCGATGGAGATCCTAACGAAGTTATGGGTAATGAAAACTTAATGGAAAAGCACGGCCTCGAAGTTCCCCATTCACTTTCAGCCACCTGGCATCGTCATATAAAATAAAAGAGCCGGCCGTATTGGGAAAAATGTAAATAATTATCGATTACCGGTAAGTACCTTATTATAAAAGGAGATCCAATCTATTGATCTGGTCAAAACAAGCTGCGGAAGTAATAGAAAGGTGCAGAGGTCTTGAGGGAGAACTGCAGCTTCAGCGGCGGGGAGAGGAATATGAGATTATCTACAACGGGGTTTTCCTGATGGCCACTTATAACGGGGCTTCGGAAAAAGCTGCCATAAGTGATGCCCTGAAGATAGTAACCTGTTGCGGGAATAGATCAGTCAATGTGCTCATGGGCGGCCTGGGTGTC
>PWUG01000194.1 GCA_003562605.1 Syntrophomonadaceae bacterium
GCTTAATTTGTGCTACAATTTTTTTAGAAACAGCTAGCAAATTATGAACATAGCCCTGCGGTGTTCGTGACAACCGATTAAGTTTTGAGCTAACACTTTTACAACGGGAACCTGGACTTCAGGTGCAGCGCAGCAGCCTTTGCAAAGAGGACCTGCAAAACAGCTGAGAGGGTACCCACCTTTCGGGGGAACAGTTCAAAACGACGGACCACGGCACAGCGGGGTTTTTTATTGTCTTTTAGCGTGCTATAATAAAGGTTGTTTGCCTGAAATTACCCTTTTTTGATATAAAAGGGGGGGGTGAGAGAGTTGTCTATCGAGCATATCTACCTTCTGATCAGCCGTGAATTAAAAGCCGGGGCCCATCCCGGGGATCTTCTCGATTTGTTCGGGGAATTGCAAATAGAAGAAAAAGTTGAGCTGATGGAGAAGCTTTCTGCTGAAGATGCGGCTTCGATCTTTGAGGAAATGGAAGATTTCGAACAAGCTGAAATATTCAGGCTTTTAAATCCGGAGCGAGTAAAGATTATCCTCAAAAGCCTTGCTTCTGACGATGCGGCCGACTTGATCGGCGAGCTCTCACCTGAAGAAGCTCAGGAAATGATAGATTTAATCAGTGAAGAGGAAGAACCTTTAGACTTTGGTGATCTGTTAAAATACCCCGAAGAGAGCGCCGGGGGAATCATGACAACCGAGTTTATCTCACTCCCTGCGGATATTCCGGTTGAAGAGGCCATTGCCCGTTTAAGGGAATTGGCACCCGAAGCAGAAACTATTTATTATGTTTATGTAGTTGATCAAGAAGGCCACCTGATCGGTGTGCTTTCTCTGCGCGATTTGATTGCCTCATCCGACGGCACCCTGCTAAAAAATGTAATGCGTCGCAATGTGATCAGTGTTCAGGCCGAGCTCGACCAGGAAGAGGTCGCCCGGATTGTTTCCAAGTATGACCTGCTTGCTGTCCCGGTTGTCGATGCCCAGGAAAGACTGCTCGGCATTATTACCGTTGACGATGTCATTGACGTTATGGAACAGGAAGCGACAGAAGATATCTACCACTTTGCCGGGGCCAGCGAGGTGGAAGGTACGGAGCTTACCAAGGCCTCTGTAGGCAAGGTTGTCCGCCTGCGAATGCCCTGGCTGATCATCAGCCTGGTCGGTGGTGTGTTATCAGGAAGAGTTATTGGTGGTTTTGAAAATATCCTGGAAACTATTGTCGTGCTGGCTGTTTTTATTCCAGTCGTTATGGGGATGGGGGGTAATGTGGGTACTCAGTCATCTACTATTTTTGTGCGTGGACTTGCTACCGGGGCAATTGAAAAGACCGAAGTCTGGTCATATCTCCTCCGGGAAATTAGAATTGGTTTGGTCATGGGGATATTTTGTGGTTTTATAATTTCAATAACTGCCTACATCTGGCAGGGCAACCCTTACCTGGGCCTGGTGGTTGGAATTTCTATGATGATAACGATAACTACTGCTGCTCTTTTGGGCACTTTAGTTCCTATGTTATGCAATATGGTTCATATTGATCCTGCTATTACGGCGGGGCCTTTTGTTACCACCATTAAGGATGTAACAGGCCTGCTGATTTATTTTACCGTGGCTACAACTTTCATCGAATATCTCAGGTAATCATTTTCCATATCCTAATCATATAATGGTAAAATATGTAAATAAGGGGTTATTGTACGATAAATTTCCTCTTTTTTTTATATTTTTTTTTATTTTTTAGCAGGAAAACACGAAAAGGGGTTGAAATATATAGAAAAGTGGTGTAAAGTGGTGAAAAGTGGTTGTAAGTGCCCCAAACGGAGGCGAACAGATGTTTACAGGCGAATACCAGCATACTTTGGATGGAAAGGGAAGGGTCATTATTCCTTCGCGCCTGCGCGACGGTTTGGGGGAGCGTTTTGTGGTTACCCGCGGTCTTGATCAGTGCCTCTTTGTCTATCCTTCTTCAGAGTGGGTCCGCCTTGAGCAGAAGTTAAAACAGCTGCCTTTTACCAAACGAGACTCCCGCGCATTTTCGCGCTTGTTTTTTTCCGGGGCTATGGAGGTAGAAACCGACAAACAGGGTCGGGTGCTGATACCCCAAAATCTCAGAGAGTATGCCGGTATCGAAAAAGATGTTATGTTTATAGGCGTTTCAAACCGGGTGGAGGTATGGAGTGAGGAGGCCTGGAGGGACTACTTTGGCCAGGCAAATGAAAATTATGAAGAACTTGCTGAGAAACTGGTCGATTTTGACCTGTAAAAAGTGGTGTTTGTCTTGGTTGAAATGCACCTGCCGGTTCTGGAAAAAGAAGTGCTTCGATACCTCTGTATCAGGGATGAAGGAGTGTATGTCGACGCCACGGTCGGAGACGGCGGGCATGCTGAAGCGATAGCGAGAGGCCTTTCTGAGAAAGGCCGGCTGATTGGCATCGATTGGGACAGCGCCGCCCTGGAGCGGGCGGAGTCGAGACTGGCGAAATATTCAGCCCGGTTGATCCTGGTTCATTCAGATTATACCCGGCTAAAAGAAGTTCTTAAAGAAACAGGTTATCCCCTGGTCGATGGAATTTTAATTGACCTGGGGGCGTCAACTCTACAGTTAATGGATCCTGACCGCGGTTTTTCGTTTCACCAGGAAGGCGACCTGGACATGAGAATGGATCGCCGCCGTTCTTTGACAGCAAAATATATTATTAACGAATATTCTGCCGAACAACTGGCTGAAATTTTCTTTCGTTTCGGAGAAGAGCGTTGGTCGAAGCGTATAGCGGCAAGAATAGTACGGGAACGTGACCAAAAAGGGCCGATTACCGGAAGCAGGCAGCTCTCGGAAATAACCAAACAAGCAGTTCCGGCTCGTTACCGGCGCCAGGGGGGCCATCCTTCACGCAAGGTGTTTCAGGCTTTGCGCCTGGCGGTTAACCAGGAACTCGACAATATTTCAGCTGTACTTCCACAGGCAACTAGCTGCCTGTTTCCGGGCGGCCGCATATGTGTTATTTCTTATCACTCCCTGGAAGACCGACTGGTCAAGCACTATTTCCGTGAAGAATCAGGATACTGCAGCTGCCCGCCGGGCAGGCCCTGCCTTTGTGAAGGGGAAGCTGCTTTAACTGTCCTTACCCCTAAAGCAGTTAAGCCTTCGGATGATGAAATAAATAGCAATCCACGGGCGCGCAGCGCCCGCTTAAGAGCAGCAGAACGTTTAATAAAGTTTCAGAAGAAAGATGGTGAGTAAAATGCAGCAGGCAAGAAAATTGTCAAATACAAACCGCTTAATAACGCCGGCTCAACCAACCAGAAGCCCGGGTGTAAGGCCGCAACCAGGCCATAAACTTAGAAAAGCAAAACTCTTTTTAATCTTGATGTCATGTTTTGTGCTAAGCCTTGCCGTAGTAGCACAGTACTCATCGTTGGTTATTCTTAACTACCGACTGAGCAGCACCCGAACAGAACTGGCGGAAATGAAGGAAACGTCCCGGATGCTTGAGCTGGAAGCAGCGCAACTCAGCTCGGTCAGCAGGATTGAACAGATCGCCCGCGGCGACCTGGGCATGGTTGACCCTCAGGTAAGCCAGATGATAGTGCTCACTGCGGGGTTGGGAGAAGTTAACCGACTTGGAGAGTGAACTGTATGGCTGATTTTGCAGTTAACCGCTCAACCGTCAGGAAGAGACTGATTTTTGTTTTCATCATCACGGTGGTCATTACCTTAACGCTGATAAGCCGGTTGGCCTGGATTCAGATTGTGCGCGCCGATGAATTGTACGAACAGGCCTGGAACCAGTGGAATCATAATATCCCGGTTAATACTGCCCGCGGGTCAATTTACGACCGGCAGGGCAGGTTGCTTGCCGGCGGCACCTCTGCCCATACAGTCGCTGCCATTCCGGCCCAGTTGGAAGATCCGCAGGGAGCAGCAGCAGCCCTGGCCCCGGTTTTGGAAATGGATCCTCAAAAGATTTATGAGCTAATAACCCTGGAACGTAGTGCGGTTTACATCAAGCGTAAAGTTGACCCGCAAGTTTCCGAGGCGGTGCGAGACATGAATATACCGGGAATAATTTTTTTTAATGAAGAGAAGCGATATTATCCGGGCGGCAGCCTGGCGTCCCAACTGCTCGGTTTTGTCGGCATGGACCAGGGATGGGCCGGTCTGGAAGTTCAGTATGAAGATTATCTCAGCGGCAGTGAAGGAAGTCTGCTTTATCCTGCGGATGGACGTGGAAGGCAGGTGCCGCACGATATTACCCGTTTTGTTTCACCACAGCAGGGGTTTGATCTTTACCTGGCTTTAGATGAGACCATACAGCATATTGTTGAAAAGGAGCTCGCCCGGGTTATGAATGAAATTGCCCCGAAGCAGGCAATAGCCATAGCAATAGATCCAGGCACAGGCGCGGTTCTTGCCGCAGCAGCAAAGCCTGGTTATAACCCGGAAACTTACGAAAGCTACGATCCTGACAGTTGGAACCTGGCACCGTTTACGTCAGCTTTCGAGCCCGGCTCAACCTTTAAAATGGTTACACTGGCAGCCGTGGTTGAGGAAGGGCTTTTCAACCCTGACGAGTATTATCACTGCGAAGGTCACACTACTGTCAGTGGCATCCGCATTAACTGTTGGACAGCCAATCGTGGTGGACATGGAGATATAAGTTTCTTTGATTCTGTTGGTGCTTCCTGCAACACCGTTTTTATAGAATTGGGCAGACGCCTGGAAAAAGAGAAATTGTTTCAATACATAGAAGCTTTCGGGTTTGGTCAACCGACAGGAATAGATTATCCGGGAGAAAGCAGTGGTATGATTTTTAATCCCGATGCTGTCGGTCCTGTTGAGCTGGCTACCACCACCTTCGGACAGGGCATTTCGGTTACACCCATCCAGCAGGTAATGGCTGTCACCGCTATGATTAACGGTGGATATCTCTATAAACCATATCTTGTTGAAGAAATTCGTGACCAGGACGGCAAGATCGTTTTTAAAAGAGAACCTGAAATAGTCAGGCAGGTTATCTCGGGCAGCACTTCAGGCAAGCTGGTCGAAATGATGGAGAGTGTAATCATAGACGGCACCGGATACGCGGCTGCCGTTGAAGGGTACCGAATAGCAGGCAAAACAGGAACAGCAGAAAAAGTCGGCGCAGACGGCAGTTACATCGGTAATGATTTTATTTACTCCCTGGTCGGATTTGCACCGGTAGAAGAACCCCGTATAGTTCTCTACGTGGCGGTTGACGGGGTAACCAGGGGCCCACGCTTAGGGGTGCATACAAGCGCGCCGCTGTTTAAAAGAATTATGGAAGATGTATTAAATTACCTGAATGTAACACCGTCAGGCATACCGCCTGCAGAAGGCGATAATTGATTTTAAAGGGGTAAAAGCCGA
>PWUG01000148.1 GCA_003562605.1 Syntrophomonadaceae bacterium
ACCTGAGTTGCTATAAATGCAGGTTATACCAATACTATCTTTTTATGGCACAACGATAATAACCTATGAAAACCTTTATTTATAAGGATTTTTGCGATTTTTATCTGACAATGCAATCAATTTAGAATTCTCTATTTGTAGGATATTTTAGTTATAATTAGAAAGGATTCTAAAAAGCAGTATGGTTGTTCAAGTCTTTTATTATGGTGCTTTAAATAGCTGCTGCTTTATTTCCATCCCTGCATGTGAAGTTAATAACAAAATATTTATAGCTGTCCGGGAGGTGAGTTAAATAACGGATATGGGTTTTTCTATGTTAAACCGCGGGGGTTCAGATAACAGCAAACTGAAGGTTAAAACGATACTTAATAGGGGTGGTTTTGAGTGACGTTAAAGACGTTTAACCGGGGAGTGGATCTCCCACATTACAAAGAACATTCAGAAGAAAAAGGGATAACTGCAATTGCTCTGCCCAGGGAAGTAGTTATACCCCTGGTACAGCATATCGGCGCACCCTGTAAGGCAGTGGTCAGCGTCGGTGATAAGGTAAAGACCGGGCAGAAGATTGGGGATAGTGAGGCTTTTGTCAGTGCACCAATATTTGCCAGCGTTGATGGCACGGTAACTGCTATTGAACCGAGGCCAGGTTTTACCGGTGATAATGTAGAAAGTGTAGTTATTGAGGTTTCTGAAAAACAGGAAGAACCCACCTGGAGCGATGAAGATATATCTACCATGAGTGGAGAGGAAATAAGGCAAACAATAAGGGGCGCCGGCATAGTTGGTATGGGTGGCGCGGCTTTTCCCACCAGTGTAAAACTGAGCCCGCCTAAACCGATTGACGTGATCATTATCAACGCCTCAGAATGTGAGCCATTTTTAACCTGTGATCACCGGGTTATGGTAGAGATGGCAGAAGAGCTTGTTCTTGGTGCCAAGTTGATTGCCAGGGCTGTAGATGCTCAGCAGATAATATTCGGGGTTGAAAAAAACAAACCTGATGGAATTGAGGCTATAAAAGCTCAAATTGAAGGTGAAGAAGGCATTGAAGTAATTATAACCGATGTTAAATACCCGCAAGGTGCTGAAAAGCAGCTAATTTATGCGACTACAGGACGCGAAGTGCCTCCCGGCAAACTGCCCCTGGAAGTGGGAGTAGTTGTACAAAATGTCGGCACTGCAGTAGCAGTTTATGAAGCATGCCGTTACGGCAAACCCCTTTACGAGCGTGTGCTTACAGTATCAGGCGACGCCGCGGCAAACCCGGGCAATGTTAAAGTTCCTATCGGAACGACCATTGGCCATGTCATTGAGCAGTGCGGTGGTTTTAAGGATGGAAAAGAGCCCGGCAAAGTTGTCATGGGCGGACCGATGACCGGCTTTGCCCAGACCAGGCTAGATGTCCCGGTTGTCAAGGGAACCAGCGGCATCCTGCTCTTCTCCCAAGAAATGCTGGTTAAAAGCGAGCATATGCCCTGCGTCCGCTGTGCAAGGTGTGTTGACCATTGCCCCATGTACCTTTATCCGAATTCAATAAGCTCAAATGCAGAAAGAGGTTTCTATGATGCAGCGGTTGAGTGGGGAGCAATGGACTGCTTTGAATGCGGCATCTGTGTCTATGTCTGTCCATCTAATCGGCCCATTGTCCAACTGGTTCGTGAAACCAAGAAAGCACAGGCTGCAAAATAATTAGTTAATGATTTAATAGGGTTAAATGTGGAAATTTCTTTTAGGAGGTATCCGGCTTTGAGTAACGATTTGAAATTAAATTATATTACATCGCCTCACTTAAGAAAAAAAGACAATGTTTCGCAAGCGATGTATGATGTAATTATCGCTCTGGTTCCGATCAGTGCGGTTGCGGTTTATATTTTCGGCCTTAACGCTATATTTACTATAGCCGTTTGTCTTGTGACTGCGACTTTAACCGATCTTGGTTTTAAGAAAATGTTGGGACGCAGTAATACTCCTTTTGACGGCAGCGCCCTGGTTACCGGTTTGCTGATTGCGCTCTGTTTTTCAGTCGAAACATCCTGGTGGACCCTTATTGTGGCCACTGTAATTGGTGTCGGTGTAGCCAAGGAATTAATGGGTGGAATTGGCTGGAACCTTTTCAACCCTGCGCTTTTTGGCAGGGTATCCGGTATCCTGTTTGCCGGCTTGTTCTTTAACCAGCTTAACATCAGTTTTGCGCCGCTTGGTTTCCAGGCTGCGCCTGTTGATGTTGTTACCCAGGGAACACCACTGGCCTTGCTTAAGATGGGCGCGGAAATGCCTCCAATGGCCCAGATGTTTATTGCAAACCAAGGTGGAGGATTAGCTGAAGTGTCACCGCTGGCTCTGCTGATCGGCGCTGTTTATCTTTTCGTCAGGGGACATATCAAGTGGCATATCCCTGTATCAATTATTGCTACTGTATTTGTTATCGGGCTCATATTCCGGGGTCCTGAAATGGCAGTTTATCACCTTTTAGCAGGTGGACTGATGCTTGGTGCCCTTTATATGGCCACCGATTGGGTGACCAGCCCGGTAACACCGAAGGGTATGCTGATTTTTGGTGTTTCAATCGGGATTATAATCATGGTTTTACGACTCTTTCTTTCACCGACTGAAGGAACTGCTTTTGCAATCCTGATCATGAATGCTTTTGTCCCAATGATTGATCGTTTGACCAAACGGCCGGTTTTTGGTGCGGTGCCTGCCACAAGCCAAGCGCTAGCAGTAGCTTCTGAAACGGCAAATAAACCTGCTTAATTTGAGTTTGATAATTTAATGGAGGTAATAGTTATAGTTAAGACCAGTGAAACCAAGCAGCTACAATTAGATAGAGCCTGCCTGTATACATTCTTTTCGAGGCTTTTCACTGACCATACCACTGCTGGTGATTTAAGCCTGTATATGAGCTTTCTCGAAACTGTCAGTGGCGATTATAAATCAATCGGGCATGGACTAATAAAAGTTATCAAAGACTGGTCAAAACGGGACTCAGCAGACAACAGTTTAAAGACAGAATATGCAAGGCTTTTTATTGTTGCAGGAGGTATAAGACCTTATGAATCAGTTTACCTGGGGAATGAACCGCTCTTAATGAGAGAGCCCTGGCTTCAGGTCAAAGAGTTTTACCGTCGCGGCGGGGTCGTTCTTGAAAAACCTGCTGCTCATCCCGAAGACCATGCTTCAGTTGAACTGTCTTTCATGGCTCATTTAATTCAAGCAGGTGATACCGTGGCAGAACAAAAATCTTTTTTCGAAGAACACGTCTATAAGTGGCTGCCTGTGATGTTAAATAATTTGAAAGATAATCAACATGCTTGTTTTTTTAAAAAAATGGCGGTTTACGCCCTGGAATTTATGGAACAGGAGAACAGTTTATTTAAATTACTGGATGAAGAAGTTAAACAGAATTAGATCAGAGGAGTGATAATCGGTTATGAAATCTGATAGTTTCAAGATTAAACGCCGCACCTTTCTAAAAGCGGCGCTGGCTACCGGAGCTGCAGTCAGTACAGGAATGTCTATTCCGCGTTTTGCCAAAGCTTCGGATGAGATTGTTGAAGATGCCGAAAAGAAAGTTTTTACTTTCTGCGGTGTTTGCAGCGCTAACTGTGGCATGATTGCGTACGTAAAAAATGGGCGTTTAGTACATATAGAAGGAAATCCCTACGATTTCGTATCGGGTAATCCTTATAACCCGGAAGATGGAGGGCGGATTTGCGTGAAAGGATATAACGCAATCAAAACCCTTTATGATCCAGATCGTATTAAATACCCTTTGCGGCGAACCAACCCAAATAAGGGAATTGATGAAGACCCCGGGTTTGAAAGGATTAGCTGGGAAGAAGCTATTGAAGAAACAGCTGCCCGTCTAAAGGAATCGATTGCTCAGCATGGTCCGGAGAGTCATCTACATATGACCCGCAGTAACGATTTTGGGAACCGACTTCGTGCCGTAATTGGCACCCCTAACCATGTCTGCCACCAGAGCACCTGCTTTACAACCCAGCAGGCGGCCTGGGCAGGAATGGTCATGGGCAGCGGCCGTCCCTGGACCCATGATTTAGAAAACGCTAAATACATTTTAACCATGGGCTTTGACGGTATGGGTAAAGCTAAGAACCCGCACCTGCAGGGCCTTTCAAAAGCGCTGCAAAGGGGAGCGAAACTTGTTTCGCTGGATCCCTATCGTTCAAAAACTGCAGCCAGGGCCCACAAGTGGCTGCCGATCAGACCCGGTTATGACCTGGCTTTTGCCCTGGCCATGATCTATGTCATAGTTACTGAGAACCTTTATAACCGTGAATTTGTGGAAAATTACATAGAAGGCCTGGCGGAATTACGTGCGCATATTACTGCCCGGGGATACACGCCCGAATGGGCCGCTAATCTTATCGATACTCCTGGCATAACAGCTGATGTGATTCGTGAAATTGCCCGCGAATTTGCCGACCCGGCTAACCAACCCGCGCACCTTGCACACCATAAACGGGATGCTGCCGGACCTAACTATGTTAACAGCACCAACCTGGCCCAGGCCCAGTTAACCCTGGATGCCCTGGTTGGTACCATTGACCGACCCGGAGGGATGACTCTTCCACGGAACCCGAGCATGCCCGGTTTTGATGCACTATTCCCTATCCCGGAAGAGCTGCAGGAACAGATGCCTGAAATAAGGCGGGAGCGGATTGATAACTGGGAAGAACGCGGTCCCTTTATGAGTTTCCCGCACGGCAATTTTGCTACCCTGCCTTACGGTATTCTTAATGAAAAGCCGTACCCGGTTAAAACCGCCTTGATCAGGGGATATAACCCGCTCTCGTTCCCCGATCACCTGACCATGATAGAGGCTTTTAAAAAGCTTGACTTTATTGTAACCTGCGAAATCTATCCATCAGAGATGGCCTGGCTTTCGGATATTGTACTTCCTGAGCCGATCTGGTTGGAAATCTCAGGCATGGGACCTCGTAACTACCACAGTCTTTACCCTCAAATACACGTCCGTAACCCGGTAGTTCCGCAGCTGCATGAAGAAGCAAGAGGCTTTGGCGGTATAATAGTTGCCCTGGCAGAGGCGATGGGTTATGGCGAATATTTCCGCGACACCTCAGAAGGCGGTTCCGGTAATATCAGCGGAGGCAAATTTAACAACCTGCGCTTACAGGCCCTTGGCAGCAGCTGGAATGAGCTGGTTAACAGCCCCACAGGATTATGGGAACCGGCTGATCCGGAAGCGCGCCAGTTTGTACCGCGCGAAGAATTTGGTACTCCCAGCGGTAAGATCGAACTCTACTCAACCTTGTTTGAGGAAAACGGCTTTGATCCGCTGCCGACCTGGAAACCGCGTCGTGAAGAACCGGATGA
>PWUG01000070.1 GCA_003562605.1 Syntrophomonadaceae bacterium
AGGAGTTTCCTTCGACATCAGGCAGGGTGAAATCAACTAATGAATTAGGGCCGATTGAACCATTTAAGAATTTATTTTTTTCACAAGCAGTTCATTAACCAGTTGCGGGTTGGCCTTGCCTTTGGTTTCCTTCATCACCTGGCCAACCAGAAAACCGATCACTTTGGTTTTGCCACTGCGGTATTTTTCGATACTGTCGGGGTTATCAACCATTACCTTTTCAATAATTCCCTCAAGCTCTGACTGTTCGGAGATCTGCAGCAAACCTTCTTCTTCAACTATTTTTCGGGGCGGTTTACCACTTTTGAACGACTTCTCCAAAACATCCTTGGCGATTTTTCCGCTGATCAAATTTTCATCGATCATCTTCAGCAGGTCAGACATATCTTCGGGCTGAAAGGAACACTGATCGACTTCCAGATCAGCGATATTCAATTGAGCCGTAAGTTCACCCATAACCCAGTTGCTGACCACCTTGGGGTTGTTATAGTATGCCAGGCAAGCTTCGAAATAGTCGGCCAGGCATCTCGAACCTGTTAATACCTCTGCATCATAGCCGGGAAGGCCGTAATCGTCTTTGAAGCGGGCGGCCCTTGCTTCGGCCATCTCGGGCAATGCGGCACGTGCTTCTTCAATCTCACCGGAGGTCAATTCAATGGGGGCCAGTTCAGGATCAGTAAAGCAGCGGTAGTCATGCGCTTCCAGCTTACCGCGCATTACGAAAGTTTCCTGTTTGCTTTCTTCCCAACGCAGTGTTTGAGATATTACCTCATCACCACGGTTTAAAATAATGCCCTGCCGCTTGATCTCGTGTTCCAATGATTTTTCAACTGCTTTAAAAGAGTTCATATTTTTAAGCTCGGTTTTACTGCCAAAAGCTTCTCTCCCTTCGGGGCGCAGTGAAATATTTGCATCACAGCGAAGGCTGCCTTCCTCCATTTTACAGTCTGAAACCCGGGCATACTGAAGGATCCGTTTCAACTGCTCGAGGTAACGACGGGATTCACCCGGCGATCGCAGGTCGGGTTCTGTTACAATTTCGATTAGCGGCACTCCTGCCCGGTTATAATCGACCATCGATGCGTTTCCTCCGGGAGTATGTACCAGCTTGCCGGCATCTTCCTCCATGTGGACCCGTCCGATACGAACAGTTTTAGGCCGGCCTTGATCATCTTCGACAGTTAGAAAACCTTTACGCCCAATAGGCTCAAAATATTGAGATATCTGGTAACCTTTTGGCATGTCGGGATAAAAATAATTCTTACGGTCAAAATAGCTGTGCAGGGCAATCTCGCAATTTAAGGCCAGTGAAGCGGTAAGCGCTTTCTGTACTGCATGCATATTCATTTGGGGCAGGGCCCCGGGAAAGCCGAGACAGACTGGACAGGTATTGACATTTGGTTCAGGAACAAAGCGGTTCGGGCAGGAGCAAAACAGCTTACTCTCAGTCAGGAGCTCGACGTGAACTTCAAGTCCAATCACAACTTCATATGCCATGAACAACTTCCTTTCTATCATTTACGATATCCCGTGCGGGAAAAGATTGATTTCCCGGATCACCTGGTCACCAACCAGAGCCAGCAATGCCTCGCTGAAAGGCCGGCCAACCAACTGCAATCCGACAGGAAGCTTTCCTGCCTGCCCTGCCGGCAGGCATATTGAAGGTAATCCGGACAGGCTGACCGGCGCGCAGAAAAGGTCATCTTCCCAGGCCTGGAGAAAATCTGTTTCTTCGGTAATAAGTCTGGGTAGCGTTTTAACTGCCGGCAGCATCAGCAGGTCACATTTGGCAAGGGCATTTGCAAATTCCTGGCGCACCAGGTTCCAGATCTTAAGGGCCTGACGGTAATATAAATCATAGTTGCCCTTGCTCAGCAGCAGTGTTCCAAATATACTGCGGCGGCGAGCTTCCCTGCCAAAGGTGCAGCTTCGCGTTTTCCGGTAGAGCTCTTCCAGATCACCTGCATCTTCAGCTGTGCCGAATCGAATGCCATCAAAACGGGAGTGATTTGAAGAAGCCTCAGCCAGGGCAATAACATAATAGGCCTGCAACGCTTCCGGCAATAAGGCTAACTCGAGCTCGACAATTTCGAAACCCTTTTTAGTAAATTCTTCCCGGGCCTGATCCAAAATATCGCGTTGGCCGTAATCCAGGTAATCGAAAATAGCGGCAGGGTAGCCGATTTTTATACCCTTAACCTCTGTAAAATCGCTCTTTCCGCCTAATCTTTCTTTGCAAATAGCAGTGGACGCATCGCGCTTGTCGAAGCCTGAAACTATTTCCAGAGCATGGATGATATTTTCGCCTGAGATTGCTGTAATGCCCACCTGGCCGAATGAACTGCAAAAAGTAGTCAGGCCGTAACGGGAAATCCTCCCCATTGTGGGACGCAAACCAACTACACCGCAGTGCGAAGCACCCTGACGGAGTGCGCCGCCACTGTCGCTGTCAATGGCAAGCATGCAGACTCCTGTGGCCACCGCTGCGGCTCCTGCACTGCCTGCCGTACGTTCAACATCCCAGGGATTCGCCGTTGGCCCGTCCGGCGAAGAAGCCGTAGTCGAACCTAAACTCATATCGTCCAGATTGGTCTTACCGACTATTATTGCGCCGGCATTCATCAATCTTTCTAATGCGGTGGCAGTGTAAGGGGAGGGGAATTTTTTAAACGCTGCAGACCCTAAACCTGTCGGTAAAACTCCATAACAAATATCATCTTTTACCGCTACCGGCACCCCGGCTAATGGCAAACTCTTACCATTTGCAACTTTCCGGTCGACAGCATCAGCCTGTTCAAGAGCATCAATTCCGGATATACAGGTAAAAATATTAAGACCCTCGTTCAGCACAGAACAGTTTTTTAGCGTTTTTTCAATCAGCCGGCGGGCAGTTATCTCACCATGGCAAACTGCTTCTGCTACCTGGTTAATGGATAATTTCCTTAGCTCCACTATAATCCTCCTGTCTTCTGATTCCCAATTATTCTATGATTGGTGGGACCAGGTAAAAACCACCTGTAAAATCAGGCGCTGCTTCCTGCAATTCAGCCAGGTCGCCTTGCCGGGCTAAGTCTTCCCGAAAGATGTTAACAGCACCATGGCTGATCAAAACCTGCTCGGTTTCAGTTGTATCAACCGCCAGCATGGGTTTTAGCCACTGCAGAAATTTATTTAATTCCGTGTCCAATTCTTCCCGCTCTTTCGGTGTAATTTCGATTTTGATCATCTTAATCGCCTTTTCCAATCCTGATTGTATATCTGCCAAAAGTATCACCCGCTGTTCATATAAACTTGAATATATCAAATTGAGGACCCATTCGCATTAATTCGTGAAAAAAGGACAGAACCCTACCCCCTCATTTAAAAATTACTATTCATTTTCAGGACAAAAAAATATCGCAATAAAAAAAAGTGGATATCCATAACAACCGGAACTTAGCACCGGCCATTACCTGGAACCCTTTACTTTTTTAAGAACGGATCTGTTTTACCTAATCGCCAAATGTTTTATCCATGCTTTGTTTATGTATTTCCAGCGCCCTGTCATCATAGAGTACAAAGCGGATCAATTTAACCGTGTGCAGCTCGGGGACAACTTCTTCAATGGTCCGAAAAGCAACTTCAGCAGCATCTTCCATCGGGTAGCCAAAGGCGCCTGTTGAGATTGACGGGAAGGCAACCGACTCGATCCTGGAATCTTCCGCCAGGCGCAGGGCATTACGATAGCAATCTGCAAGGAGCTTATCTTCAGGCTTATCAATACCAAAAACAGGGCCAAGGCAGTGTATCACATACCGGTTAGGCAAATTATGGCCTCCCGTAATCACTGCTTCTCCAGGTTTAATCGGTGCCATGGGGCGGCCCTCTGCTTCCAGCCCTGGTCCTGCCGCGCGATGCAGAGCTCCGGCTACCCCGCCGCCGGGACGCAGCTGGGCATTGGCAGCGTTAACAACTGCTACTATATCCGCCTGTGCAGCTATATCGCCACTTAAGCACTCAATAGTCACTCCGCAAAATTCTCTTTTCATTTAAACCAGACCTCCTTTTCACCCCTATTATGACAAAAAGGCCCGGAAGAATCAAACCCCGGGCCACGAATGCTTATTGGATTTATCTTTTTAACAACTACTCAATCATCTCCGCATATTGATCGGGATAAAAACCTACCACCAGTTTCCTGCCGTCAGTAAGCAGGGGCCGGTGCATTATTTTCGGGTTCTCATTGATCAGGTTTGCTGCTTCCTCACTTCCAATATTGCCAACGTCCAGCCCAAGTTTTTTAAACCCCACACTTTTAGGGTTAAGCATTTCTTCAACAGCAAGGCCACCTATGGAGGCAAGTTCATTTAGTTCCTTCGCGTCTAAAGGCTGTTTTAAAATATTGCGATACTGGTAATCCACTCCCTGTTCCGAAAGCCACGCTTTCGCTTTGCGACAGGTCGTTCAGGCCGGAAAACAGAAAAAAGTTATCAAGAACTATCCTCCTTCCCGCTTAGTCCCCAATTTTCCAGGTTTCCCAAACCCTGCCGACGAGCTCAGGGCCGGGCTTGAGGGTTTTCTTGCCCGGCTGCCAGCCCGCAGGAGTCGGTTCTCCTGTCTTACGTACATGTTGGAAAGCCTGGACCTGGCGGACCAACTCGGCAAAATTACGCCCTACCGGCGGTGTTAAAACTTCCATAGCCTGGATCACACCATCGGGATCAATCAGGAAACGGCCCCTGACATTAACACCGCCTGCTTCATCGTAAACACCGTAAAGGCTGCCGATACTGCCACCTGTGTCGGACAACATCGGGAAAGGGACTCCGCCCTCGACCATCTTCGACAGCTCAACTTCCTGCCAGATCTTATGAGTAAACTGGCTGTCAACACTGCATGACAGCACTTCTACACCAAGATCCTGTAATTCATTATACCTGGCGGCAACTGACGCCAATTCAGTCGGTCAAACAAAGGTAAAATCGCCGGGATAAAAACAGATAACCACCCATTTATCTTTATAATCCGACAGCTTAACCTTTTTAAAACCACCTTCTACAAATGCATTTGCTTCAAAATCAGGTGCCTTCTGGCCAACTTTTACGCTCATATTAACAACCTCCCCGTAAAGTTTTTATATGTTTATATATTCTATATTTTAATAATGTTTCCTGCATATATAAAAGATTATTATCCGTATCAATAAAAAGAATGCACCACCTGCCGGCCTTCAAAACTACAGCGAAAGCCGAAAAGTAGTGCATTATTTGATCGAAATATTTATTATAACCGGTTACCGGCCTCAGTGTACTTTTGGCGCTGTTCTTCTGCCAGCGCCGCCAGGGTAGCTG
>PWUG01000356.1 GCA_003562605.1 Syntrophomonadaceae bacterium
ATGGGCGCCGGGTTGATCCATGACCTTTACGGGGAATTAAAGCCTGATGTGGACGACGAGAAGAAGCTCAAGCTTTCTTACGCCGCCATGTTTGTCGTCGGTGTACTGGTCATTCTCTTTTCACTCAACCCACCCGAATTTATTCTTGTGGCGATCATGTGGGCTTTCGGTATAGCTGCAGCAGGTCTCGGAGTGCCGATAGTTCTCGGTATCTGGTGGAAGCGCACCAATAAATATGGTGTTGCCGCCGGAATGACTGTCGGTACATTAATCGGCCTGTATGGTTGGATTATGATCGACCTGGTCGGCATGAACCCGGTTGACATACCGTTCCCCATCTTCGCCCCGTATTTCTACGGGCCCTTAGGATTTATTAAAGTGACGGCAGTTGCTATTCCGTTATCTTTCATCCTGACGGTAGTGGTTTCCTGGCTGACGCCACCACCGGGGGAAGATCTGCAGCGTCAGGTTGACGAGATGCACGGTTGGCCTGATGTTGATCCAAAGCGCTACAACAGCAAGGGGTTGCCGATCGTGATCGTAGTCTTGTCTGTATTTATAATGTGGTTTATGACAACACTGTATGATGTGTTTCCCAAGTAACTCCTGAGGCTGGAAGAGGCTCCCCTGTTAACGGGGAGTCTCATTCCGCCTTAATTAATTAACTTCAGGAGGTGATGGCTTTATGGAGAATTGGGATAAGCTTAGTAAAATGCCCTACAGGGAGATCAAGGATATGCAGGACAGGAAACTGCGTGCCTTTATCGCCAATCAGATCTATCTCTACAGCCCATATTACAGCGCTCTTTTGAAGGAGCATAAAATTGACCCGTTTAAAGTTAAAGGTATCGATGACTTGCGCCATTTACCATTTACTTACAAGTGGGATATTGCTCCAACTGACGAAGAACCTCAGAAAGCTAAAGACTTTATAATTCGTCCCGACGAAGAAGTTACAGAGAAATACGGTCACCTGGCAAAAATGTCGATGACCGGAGGAAAGGCAATGGTAGAGGAGAGGGTTTCTGATTTTAAACCGGTTCATATTCATTTTACAACCGGCAGGACAGCTTTGCCGACCCCGTTTGTTTATTCCAAGCGCGACCTGGATAACCTTCGCGAATCTGGTTCCCGTCTTCTGGATGTTTTCCAGGTAACCAGCGATGATGTAGTGGTAAACTGTTTCCCCTTTGCCCCGCACCTTGCCTTTTGGCAAACTTTTTTTGCCGGTGAAAAAGCGAACGTGGCCGGGTTTCACAGCGGCGGAGGGAAAATAGTCGGCACCAATAACCTGATGGACGCTTTTGAATACCTGCGTCCCACTGTTGCTGTTTTTATCCCCGGTTACTGCTACTATTTCCTGCGCGAAGCTGTCAAGCAGGGCCGTGATTTCTCTTCAATTAAGAAAATCTTTTTCGGTGGGGAGCGAGTCCCGCCGGGATTAAAAGAAAAAATCAAGGAGCTCTTCACCCAGCTGGGGGCCGAAAATGTAATGGTGCTTGCTACTTACGGCATGACTGAAGCAAAAGTAGCCTGGCCTGAATGCCCTTCTCATGATGAGTATCACGGCTACCATCTTTACCCTGACATGGAGATATTTGAAACGGTTGACCCTGAAAGCGGTGAACCGGTTGGTGAAGGAGAAGAAGGGGAAATTGTCTACACCGCACTTGACTGGCGTGGTACCGTCGTGCTGCGTTACCGTACCGGTGATATAGCCAAGGGCGGCCTGCTGCTGGAGCCCTGCCCCAATTGCGGCCGGACAGTGCCGCGGATCAGCTCTAATATTCAGCGCAAATCGGAACTGAAGGAGTTCAACATGACCAAGGTGAAAGGCACTTTGGTTAACCTCAATAACTTCTTCCCGTTAATGATGAGCCATCCGGACATTGAAGAGTGGCAGGTAGAAATGCGCAAGCGCAATAACGATCCCTTTGACCTGGATGAGATATATCTTTACCTGGCCACCAAGGGGGATATTGATCGTGATAAGCTGGTATCAGACATAAAACAGAAAGTTTTAAGAGATACGGAAGTATCATTGACCGATGTTATCTTTAAATCTGTGCCTGAACTGGTCTCCCAGCTGGGCATGGAAACAGAACTTAAAGAAAAAAGAATCCTTGACAACAGACCCGGCTAATCGAGATTACTGAAGGGTGAAAGGAGGCAAAGCATGCAGGCATGGAATAAAATAAGCCGGATGCCGGCACCGGCAATCAAAAAGATGCAGGATGAGCTTTTGCATAAAATGATTAACGAAGAGCTGGCTGTAAGGCATCCTTATTACCGGTCTTTATTTAAAGAACACAACATTGACCCTGCTGAAATAAAGGGTGTGGAAGATTTAAGCAAGCTGCCTTTTACAGAAAAGAAAGATCTTCTTCTACCGGAAGATAACCCGCTTTACCCAAAGCAGTTCGTCCTCGAGGTTCCGGCAGAAGATGAACAGAAACCTAAAAAGAAAGGGTTTGCCCTGTTTGGCAAAAAAGAAACAGGCCCGGATCCTTCTGAATACCGGTTTTTCTCTCTTTACTTTACCGCGGGCCGCACAGCAAAACCTGTTCCGATGGAGTATACGCACTACGATCTTGACAACCTTCGGGAGGCGGGTTTAAGGGCTTTTGATATTCTGGAAATCACCCGGGATGATACCCTGATTAACGCCTTTACCTATGCTCCGAATGCCTACTTCTGGCAAATGTTTTACAGTACTATTGGAATTGGCAGTACTGCACTGCAAACCGGAGGAGGCAAAGTTATAGGGCTGGAGAAGATTCTCAAAGCTATGGACAGCATGGAGGCTCCTGTTTTAGCGATCGCTCCCGGATATGGCAGGTTTGCCTTGCATACGCTCGACCACTTTGGTTTTAGTGCCCAGAACCTGGAGCGTGTTGTAATTGGAATTGACTATTCTCCGATGGAGGCAGTAGACAGCATCAGGAAGTTGATGGAATCTGTAGGCGCAAAGGATAACAAGGTCCAGCGTATATACTTCAACTCCGAAGCAAAGTCGGGTTGGGCTGAATGTGCACCCGATTACGGTTATCATACCAATCCCGATCATATCCTGGTCGAAATTGTTGACCCGGTAAGTGGTGAGGTGCTTGGAGAAGGGGAGATGGGTGAAGTGGTTGTTACTCACCTTGACACACGGGGAACAGTCCTTCTGAGGTGCAAAACAGGTGACATAGCCACCGGAGGCCTGACGACCGAACCCTGCCCCAATTGCAAGCGGACCGTACCACGGATCATGGGTGATATCGAACGAAAAGAGATGATTTATGATCTGCAGGGTAAAGAAGGAATTATTAAGTTCAATGGCAATCATCTTCGCAAAAAAATGTATGCCCGCGAAGATGTTTTGCTCTGGTACACTGAGATAAATCAAAATGGACCTGAAGATGTTTTGAAAATAGTGGTTAAGGGTGTTTCAGGAACGGATGAAGGCGCGTTATTTAAATCGCTCGAGGAAGAGCTGAAAGCAGAACTCAATTTAACTCTGACGGTTGAGGGAAGTACACTCGATGCGGTAGCCAATAAAATCGGTTTAGAAAAATATATCACTGAACAGGTAATATTTGATAATAGAAAAAGTTAATAGTCAGATTTTCTTTACGTTTAAAGCCCCCGCTTAAAACGGGGGCTTTAAACATGGTGTTATTGGTAAAATAATGTTTGCAAAGCTTTTCAATATTCCTTGATGATGGTATAATTGGAAAGCGAAAGACTGTTATTATTTCAATTTATTTCAAAATGCTTTAAAAGAAAGGCAGGTGTGAAATTGAGCAACTTACCCGAAACAGTTAATCTGGATACAATTGCTAATAACCTTGCTGATGCAGTTTTTTTGGTTGATCGGGAAATGAACGTTGTATGGTTGAACCAGAGAGCCGAAGAATTTTTCCATACCAGTTCAAAAAAAGTTCAAGGGGAAAAAATAACCGAATTAACTGCTATCAATAAGTTGGAAGATTTACTGGGTGAGGTTTTCGAGCAGGAGACTGCTTTAAAGTGTTCCTATGAAGAGGCTTCGGTCAAGGTAAAACGTCATGATGAACGTTACTTCTTCAAGATTGCAATTAATCCGATTTTCCATCAGGGCAATCTCTGGGGAGCCCTTGTTCAGCTAACGGATGTAACCCGTTTCCATGAAATGGAGAAAATTAAGACTGACTTTGTATCTATTGTATCTCATGAATTTCGCACCCCGCTAACAACAATTATAGTCGGCGTGGAAATGCTCAAAGAAGGTATGCTTGGCGATCTGACTCCCCGTGGCAAAGAGGTCCTTGAAGCAATTGGAGCAGACTGTGAAAGGCTGAGCAGGCTTATAGACAACCTGATGGAACTATCGCGTATTGAATCAGGGACGATCTATGTTGAAGCTGAACCGACAGATGTTGCAGATTTGGTTCAGGAAGCAGTCCGTCCGCTTAAGATTCAGGCAGAAAAGCAGGGTATTGAGTTGATTACGGATCTGCCGCCCGAATTGCCTCCGGTTGCAGCCGATTTTAATAAGGCTGTCTGGGTTTTAGCTAACCTGGTTGGTAATGCGATGCGTTATACTGATCCGGGGGGAACGATAACCGTTCTGGTCAGACAGCGCGGCAAACGGCATTTTTTCTCTGTTGCGGACACAGGGAGCGGAATACCCAAAGAACATCAGGATAAAATCTTTCGTAAATATGTCCAGGTCAGTGGTCCCGGCCGTAAAGGGACCGGTGGTGTCGGCCTGGGCCTGGCAATCGCCAAGGATATTGTTATGGCTCACGGTGGTGAGATATGGGTCGACAGTGAGATTGGGAAAGGAACCACCTTTACCTTTACTTTCCCGGTTTTCCAGGGTGGAGAATCTGTAACGCTTCCCGAAGCAGAGGAAGAAGGAGGTTAAAGTATGGGTAAAAGGGTTTTACTGGTCGAAGACGAGAAAAATATTATTTTAGGGGTTCGCACCTGTCTCGATGCAGTTGGTTACGATGTAGAGATTGTTGAAGATGGTGGAGAAGCACTTGATGCTGTCCGCAGAGAGCACCCCGATTTAATCATTCTTGATTTGTTAATGCCCAGGGTCGATGGCTTCGAAGTGTTAAAAGTATTAAAAGGCAAAGAAGACACGAGTAAAATACCTATCATTGTATTGACGGCCAAGGCTGAAGAAGAAGATAAACAGAGAGCTATGGATCTCGGAGCAGACAGCTATATGACCAAACCTTTCAAGCCCCAGGAATTGTGGGATACATTAAAGTATTATCTTCCTGAGGCATAACCGGGACTATATGGATATATATAAAAAGATGTTTAAAGGGCACAGTTAACTG
>PWUG01000144.1 GCA_003562605.1 Syntrophomonadaceae bacterium
AGAAACCAGAATACAACAGCATAATATGCAACCGTAAAAATAAGCAAGGCCGGAAGGGGTGAATAGTCGAGCCCTAGTATCTGGCAGATAGCATCCCAGGAAGCGGCACTCATACGGGGAATGGCAAATAGGGGCCCGAGAACTAAAACAGTCAGCCCGCCAAATATCTGGGCAAAAGTTTTATTAACAGAAACCGAAGCAATTTTGAAAAGTGTGCCCTCCCTGGCCACTGCCAGGTAAGCAAGCCAGGGAAAGATAATCGCAGAAATAAAAATACCGAGATATGCGACATATACAGAGCTTCCGCTCTGCTGACCCCAGGTAACAGGCCAGAGCATGCATGAGCCGCCAAAGTGCATGGCAAAAACAGAACCGCCGACTGCTGCTACTACCAGGGAGTTTAATCGTTCGGGCATCGTACTTTTAACACCTTTCCTCAAATCAAACTGCATAGATGTGCCCTGTCAGTTATATAATCTTGTTTTATAAAGATGTAAAAGTATGAAGCACGAAACCCTCCCCGGGGAGCAACAAAAAATCGATCTGAGAATTTATAATAAACCAACGGTAAACCTGCGTGCCTATAATCCAGGGAAGCGGATCGGGTTAAACCTTCTATTGTTCCTGCTTCTTCAACTGTTCCTTAAGTTGAGCTATCTCAATCCTGAGTTCCCGGTTCGTTTTCTCCAGTTCCTGGAGTTTCTTCTCCTGATCGCCCTCCGGTTGCTTCTCACCTACAAACTTACCGTCTTTCCATTTGCCTAAGCGTTTTGTTCCGTCGGGGTGAATTTCAATCCCGTGGCCGTGTTTCTTGCCGTCTTTCCATTCACCTTCATACTTTCCTCCGCCCGGGTAAATAAGTGCCCCTTTGCCACCGGGTTTATCATTTTCCCATTCGCCAACATACTTCATGCCGTCCGGTCGAGACCATATCCCCAGGCCGTGCCTCATGCCGTCTTTCCACTCACCTAAATGCCTTGTTCCGTCGGGGTGGATATCGACCCCATGACCGTGCTTCATGCCGTCTTTCCATTCACCATCATACTTTTTTCCGTCCGGGTAAGTATATGTGCCCCTGATCATCTTAACCCTCTTCTCAACATAATTATTGCAACATTATTTATTAGACAACCAGACTTGATTTCCTGCTGTACTTTCTGCTGTTTTCTTTTTTAACTAAGTATCTTTAAGTAAACTACTCCTACCTGCTTATCAAGAGGGCACATTGTAAATTTTAAATATTAACTGCATTTCACCCAGCTTGTTACCTGGGTTCCCGAGCTTTTATACCTATGGAGGTAATTCAACATCCATGCACCGGTAAAGCTCCATCTGTTTTTTGGTCGTCTCCCCGACATGATGCCGACTGCCTGGCTGCTGGAAGCATTCGATGACATCTAATTTATCAAGCATCTCCTGCAGGGTATAATCCTTGCAGAGACCTTTTTCGCGCATGGCCCTGTCAATATAGGCCAGATATATGAGGGCCACGAACTGGACAAAAAGCTTGCCTTCGAGATTCTCCTCGGAGGAGACTGAAGTACGGTGCATGTTGAGCCTTTCTTTTAAATTACCGAAAGTTTTTTCGATCAAATCTTTGGAACGGTAAGTCTCAGGCGCCTCCAGCGAATCCTTAACATCATTGGAGAGCAGGGCAAAGTAACCGTCTAAAAACTCAATCTGGTTATAGCTCTCCGGGAAGCATATTTTTAAATCAGCTGTGATACCGAGCTTCTCACCAATAGCGTCGAACAGATAGGTGGCACCGTAGAAAGCACGCTTGCACTCGGTAGCCGGCACAGGCCCTCTTTTTTAGCCTGTTCGAGTTCCATCTGAAGCTTGTATTTTTGGTTAGGAACAAATATATGAATCAGGCACTTACGAGCAGAAGAGATCCCTTTTTAAAACTTATATCCGCAGTATGGATGGAACTTGACCCCGATCTTAACATCATTAATATCATCCTCTATACCGATAACCTTCAAGAAAATGAAAAACGTGGAGACTTCTCTCCACGTTCCATTTCTGCTGGTGTCGGGAGGGGGACTTGAACCCCCATGGTATATACCACACGGCCCTCAACCACAAGCACAAGGGAGCGTGCTAAACTATGATTACATATCTTTTTGATGCAACCATACTTCTTTCAAGTACTTTTAATTCTGATGCAACGGGGGAAAGTGTCAAACAAGCTCCTTCCTATGTTTATCACATTGTCCCACTAAGTGTCCCACCAAAAAGAAAATTCCCGAGGTCGAATCCCCGGGAACCCTTTGTTTACTGATGCCGAGAGTCAGAATTGAACTGCCGACACGCGGATTTTTAGTCTTCTCGAAAGGCGGGTGCGTGAAACCTTAAAACACGAAACAGAGCCTTTGTTAATCCCCGGCAAGGTGGAGACCTTCACGCCAACAGGGCGTAAAATTTTAGAAAGCCTGGAGTTTATCATGGTGATGACCACAGATGATCCTAACCGCCGGGCTGCAGCTATAATTTAATGATAGCTCTATTCTTGCAATAAACCTATGGTATTATATGAATATGCCTTATACGGATGTTTGGGATACAATCTATTTATTTTTACTGGGCTTTGCCGGCTGGACCCTGTTTTCAATCCTGCGCTTGCCGGTAGCTCCATTATTGGGAACGCTGACCCTTATAACTATTTTGCGTGTTTCGGGGGTAATGATCCCTCATTCACCTTCTTGGTTATTTCCCCTGGTACAGATTCTGATTGGAATCCGTGTGGGCTCCATGGTGACCAGGGAGACCCACCGGAATTTCAAACAGATGATGGCTCCAGCGGTAATCATTATCTTGTGGGTTTACTCGGTAATTTACCTGTTGGGGCCTCTGTTAAGTTGGGTTACCACTCTGGACCTCCACACCGCAATCCTATCCCTCAGCATGGGCGGAGTAACGGAGATTACCATACTATCCCTGGCTACTGAAGCGGACACGGGGTTCGTTATACTGATGCAATTAATACGCCTGTTTGTCACTCTTTTTCTGTTTCCCTTAATTTTAAGCAAATGGATTGGCAAACGGAATAACACCATAGAAAAATCCGAAAAACTTACAAGCCGGGACCCTTCAATTGCTGCTGCAGAAAAAGCTTTCCCGGGGGGAAATTATATTGATAGTATTAAAGAAAAAATGCATTCAACCAGGTTTATGCTTACAAAAATCCTGGTTCCTGGAATAGATAAGCCCCACGGCAATCTTTTTAAGAATAGATTAAATAACTACACCCTTAAAAACTCCCTGCCTATTGGGCGGGGAACACTTACCTTCCTAATTGCTTCAGCAGGTGGAAGCATTTTTCACTACCTGGGAGTTCCTGCCGGGTTTATGATAGGTGCAGCGTTTGCGATTGCCATAACCTCACTTGCGGGGGTAGGAACGATGTCTATCCCGCCTGGTATGTTCAACTTGATTCTGGTAGGAGCTGGTATATCTGTGGCTGACAATATCCTTCCAGAAAGGTTCACCGAGCTTACTGATCCACGACTACTTATACCAATAGCCCTCGCTACCGTGATTATCTTTATAAGTTCCTTCCTGATTAGTCTGCTGATACATCGAATTTCAGGCCGGGATCTACCTACCTGTTTTTTAGCAGCTGCTCCGGCAGGCTTTACAGTGATGACGGTTTTGGCAATCAAGTATGACAAAGATCCTCTTTTCGTATCCATGCTACAATTGTGCCGTATATTATCAATTAAAATAGTTGTGCCAATAGTTTTTATGTACCTGATGTGATTATTTTACAAACTTCCCCGGGATGTTTACCTTTAATTCAGTATGAATTTAACACAAGCCTCTTCCACTTTTTTAGTAGCGACCGGGACTTTTAATTTCATTGCTTAACAATTAATATATTGGATTCAGCTTCCTGAGCCACCGCATTACTCACACTGCCAAGAAATATTTTCTTTAGGCCACTCAACCCTCTGCTGCCTAATACTATCAAATCATAATTTCCTTCCGAAGCTACTTTAATAATTTCAGTACTCGGGTGTCCCTTTATCAAGATACTGTCAGGGCTCAAATCCTTCTCTTCAAAAATCTTAACCGCTTCTTGTAATATTCTTTCCCCTTTTTCTCTCATTGATTCTTCAAACTTCGCCTGCATTTCAGCGGACATACTTCCTCCTTCACTGTCATACATTGGTAGTTGTGATGTTTCATAGACAGTAATTATGGTAATCTCGATATCTTCATAGTTTGCAGCAACACTTACCGCTTCTTTTATTGCTTTTTGACTGGATTCCGACCCATCGGTACAGATCAACATTTTCATACTTTCTACACTCCTTTGGAGGCTAAATAAATTACATGCAACATATTATCCAGTGAGTCATTATCGGTAATCTTTACTTAGTAAAGGTCTTCACGTTCCCAGGGCAGCCCTCGGAATCATTAAGCGTTTCTTTTCCCGACCCTTTTTTTACTTGCAAAAAGTGTCCGGCCAGGGCGCCGAACACTGTAACCAGGACCCAGCCAAAACCGGCTGCTGCGCCCGGGAAAAGGTTTCGTGCTGCCAGCAGGGCGGAACCTGTCCCGAACATAGCAGCATAGCCGTTAATCCCTTCAAACAATCCCCAGGTAAAGGCGGCGACTGCAGCCCCGGCCCGCGCCCCTTTAAACCCGGGGGCAATAACTATAAAGAGTACTATCACAATAGCCGGGGGGTAGATTATATCTAAGATCGGTGCGGTGAGCCTGATAATTTCTGCAAGGCCTACCAGGCTGACCAGCGCGCTCAGAAACAGGGTCACTGCAGTGCAGGCAATATAAGGCAGTTTGCCACCGGAGGCTTCTTCAAAATACGAGGCAGTCCCCCCGCCCAATCCTACAGCGGAAGTCAGGGCGGCAAAGAGCAGGGCCACATTAAATACTGCCCCTCCTACAGGGCCCCAGAGTTCCAAAATAATGGTGGCATATAGCCGGGCATAGGATACATCGGTAAAAAGTTCACCGGTTGAGGCCCCGACCAGCATCTGGGTTAAATGGCTCGTGCCCAAAAGCAGAAAGCCGAACCCTGCCGTCAGGACCAGGTAACGGTTGAGCAATCTATCATCTAAACCATATCCTTCGCTCAGACCGGCAATAACCAGGGTGGCAAACATGAGCGCTGCCGGCAGATCCATAGTCTGGTACCCGTTAAGAAAACCATATGTAAAAGGGTGTTCCGTAAAAAAATGGGGGACTCTCTCAGACAGAGGAGAAACCAGGCTTTTTGTAACCACGGCCACAATAGTAGCCAGCAAGACCGGGAGCAGGTATTTAGCTATTTTATCGATAACCTGGCTTC
>PWUG01000001.1 GCA_003562605.1 Syntrophomonadaceae bacterium
AACAGGCCGGTTTAGAGCCAGTACTCCTCCGAAGATAGATACAGGATCCGCATCATAAGCAAGCCTGTAAGCTTCGGAAATAGTTGAAGCGGAACCGACACCGCAAGGGTTTGTATGTTTAACTGCCACCGCAGTTGGCTGACTGAATTCGTTAACCAGCTCCCAGGCCGCATTAAGATCATTTAAATTGTTGAAAGAGAGTTCTTTCCCCTGCAGCTGTTCTGCCGCCGCAAGCCCCTCTCTTGAACCGGTAAAGGCATAAAAAGCTGCCTCTTGCTGAGGATTTTCCCCGTACCTTAAATTCTGAACTTTTTTTAAAGAGATGTTTATACTGTCGGGATAAAGCTCGGACACCACTTCGGGAAAGGTCTTGAAATATGAGGCAATCGCGGCATCATAAGCCGCTGTATGGGCAAATGCTTCTGCTGCAAGGCGAAAACGAGTTGTGCTGCTGATAGTACCACTTTGTTTTAGTTCCTCAATTATTTTATTATAGTGCTCAGGATTAACGACAACCGCCACCCGGTTGTGGTTCTTAGCCGCCGCCCGCAGCATGGTGGGTCCTCCGACATCAATATTTTCGACCGCTTCATCGTGGCCTATACCTTTGCGGGCTATCGTCTCTTCGAAAGGGTAGAGGTTGACCACTACCAGCTCGATCGGGGTAATCCCAAGATTATTGAGCTCTTCCTGCTGATCTTTCAGATCGGTCCGGGCCAGAATAGCCCCGTGAATATAGGGGTGTAGTGTTTTAACCCTTCCTCCCAAAATTTCAGGGGACCCGGTAACTTCTGCCGCTTCGATAACCGCTACCCCTTCATCGCGCAGTGTTCGGGCTGTTCCCCCTGTCGATACGATCTCAAAATCTAAAGCAGACAGTTCCCGGGCTAATTCAACAATGCCTGTTTTATCTGAAACACTTAATAACGCCCGCTGCCGGTCACTCAATGATATAACACCTTCTTCCTTCCACCTTTAACTTTTCCCTGCAGAACAGATCTATTGCTATCGGGTAGAGACGGTGTTCAGCAGCATGGATTCGCTGATGCATAGTCTTTATCGTCTCTCTCTGGATCACCGGCACTGCTTCCTGTAAAATAACCGGCCCGTTGTCAAGCGCCTCATCGACAAAGTGTACCGTGCATCCCGTTACTTTTACTCCATATGCAAAAGCCTGCTCGACCCCGTTATTCCCGGGGAAAGCAGGCAGAAGTGAAGGATGGATATTCATTATTTTCATAGGGAAAGCGCTCACAAAGAGCGGCGAAAGCAGTCTCATAAAACCGGCCAGGACTACAAGGTCAGTGCCGGCAGCCTTTATTAGATCAACCAGGGCCCGGTCATAATCTTCCCGACGGGCATATTCTTTAGGATCAAGAAAAAGGTTCTTAATATTACGGTTTTCGGCCCTTTTCAGGGCCTGGGCATCTGAGCGGTCACTGATTACCAGGACAACCTTCCCTGCGATATCACCTCTTTCTTCAGCCTCCATAATTGCTTCAAGGTTACTGCCCCATCCGGAAGCCAGTACGGTAATATGCTTCATATCACAGCTCCTCATGGTATCAAATCTGCCGTTAATATAATTCTACCTGCAATCTTATAAATCCTTTATGAAAACCTGACCAGGGCCGGGTTTAACAATACCGATCTTATACGCAGTAATCTGGTGATCGGAAAAATGAGCGATCAAACTGTCTGACTCGTCTTTAGGAACAACCAGGCAGTAACCGATGCCCATATTGAAGGTTTTAAACATTTCTTTTCGGCGCACCGCGCCCAACTCACTTATCAAATCGAATACCGGCGGTTCCAGCCAGGTGTCGGGGTAAATTTCAAACTGCAGGCCCGGGGGCATTATACGCAGCAGGTTGCCGGGAAGGCCTCCGCCGGTTATATGAGCCATCCCCCTGACAGAAAACCGCTCCAGGGCCTTTAAAACCGGCTTCACGTAGATACAGGTGGGCTTCAGCATCTCTTCTGCAAGAGTTGCCCCGAGGCCGGGTTGAAAATCTGTAAGCAGCAGGCTCGCTTCCTCAAGCAATACCTTGCGGGCCAGGGAATAGCCGTTGCTGTGCAGCCCGTTTGAGGCGAGGCCGATCACAACATCACCGTCACTGATAGCAGAACCATCGATAATCCCGGACCGGCTGACTATACCGACTGCAAAACCGGCCAGGTCATATTCTCCCGGATCGTAAAAACCGGGCATCTCCGCCGTTTCTCCGCCGAGCAGGGCACATCCAGCCTGCCTGCAGCCCTCTGCTACCCCGGTCACTATTTCCTCCACCTGCTCGGGCACAAGCTTGCCCACAGCCAGGTAATCTAAAAAAAATAAAGGCTCCGCCCCCTGGGCCAGGATATCGTTTACACACATGGCCACACAGTCGATGCCGACGGTATCGTGCCTTTCGACGGCAAAAGCAACCTTTAGCTTGGTGCCCACACCGTCACATCCCGAAACCAGTACCGGATCTTTTACTTCCTTCAGATCAAGCGCAAACAGTCCGCCGAAACCGCCCAAATCCTTCATAACCTCCGGCCTGAAGGTTGAACGGGCCAAACCCTTAATTCGTTCAACCGCCGCCTGACCGGCCTCAATATCGACTCCCGCTTTCCGGTAATCCATTTCCTCGCTCATTTCCCACAACCCCTCAGGTTAATTTTAAACAACGGGAAATTATAAAGGTTTTGCCAATGATATTTAGTTGTTGGCTGTTGATTAAGAAAAAAACCCGGCAAAAGCCGGGCTCCCTTTTCTCTTAGAAAAATAGAGGCGCGAAAACAAGGGCCACTATGCTCATGAGTTTAATCAGGATATTCAGAGAAGGCCCGGCCGTATCCTTGAAGGGATCGCCAACCGTATCGCCGACGACAGCCGCCTTATGCGGATCACTGCCTTTACCGCCGTAGTGGCCGGCTTCGATATACTTCTTGGCGTTGTCCCAGGCCCCGCCGGCATTGGCCATATTGATTGCCTGCAGGACCCCGGTAACGAGGGCGCCGGCCAGCAGTCCGCCAAGCGCTTCTTTGCCAAGGAAAGGAATCAATCCAACGGCCAGGGGCACAATAACTGCCATCAGGCCGGGAATAACCATCTCCCGGAGGGCAGCCCTTGTACTTATATCGACACAGCGGGCATATTCGGGTTTTGCTTTGCCTTCCATCAGGCCGGGAATCTCTTTAAACTGGCGGCGTATCTCTTCGATTAAGGAGAAGGCGGCGTTTCCGACAGCTTCCATTGTCCGTGAAGTAAAGAAGTAGGTGAGCATCCCACCGATTAGCAGTCCTGCAATCACCTGGGGACTGGTGATATCAATCACACTCAGTTCAGCAACCTGGGCATATGCAGTAAACAGGGCCAGCGCGGTCAGTGCCGCCGAACCGATAGCAAAACCTTTACCAATCGCCGCGGTCGTGTTGCCCAGCGAATCAAGTTGGTCGGTAATTTTGCGCACCTCCGGTTCAAGTTCGGCCATTTCAGCAATTCCGCCGGCGTTGTCGGCAACCGGCCCATAAGCGTCAACAGCCACGGTCATCCCCACAGTCGACAGCATTCCGACTGCTGAAATCGCAATACCGTAAATTCCTGCAAAATGGTATGAAATCAGTATCGCCGCTACTATTGCGATTATAGGAAAGACAGTACTTTTCATCCCCACTGCCAGGCCGGTAATAATGTTGGTTGCCGGTCCGGTCAGGGAAGCTTTTGCAATATCCTGGACCGGTTTATAATGATCTGAAGTATAATACTCGGTAATCCTGCCTATGATTACCCCGGCCAGTAAACCTGCAATTACAGCGAACAGCGGCCCGTAATCGGCAAAAACACCCTGGGCAATAAAGGAGCGGACTATGAAAAAGGAGACCACCAGGACCACTATCGCGCTGATCCAAATTCCCCGTTCCAGAACGGCGCCAAGCCTGGCTCCCTCTTTTGCCCGCACAAAGAAATAGGCAAAAATAGATGCCAGAATGCCGACTGACGCAACCAGCAGCGGCAGCAGTGTGCCGCCCAGCCCGAACAAGACAACACCCAGGATCATCGAAGCAATCATTGATCCTACATAAGATTCAAAGAGGTCGGCGCCCATCCCGGCCACATCTCCAACGTTGTCGCCGACGTTGTCAGCGATCACCCCGGCATTACGTGGATCATCTTCGGGAATGCCGGCTTCAATTTTACCGACCAGGTCAGCCCCGACATCGGCCGCCTTGGTATATATACCTCCGCCAACACGGGCGAATAAAGCAATCGAACTGGCTCCCAGGGCGTACCCGTTAATCACTGACGGGTCTCGAATGATTAAATAGAGAACGCCAAGGCCGAAAAGCCCCAACCCTGCAACCATCATACCCATAATGGCCCCGCTGGAAAAAGCAATAGTCAGCGCAGGGTTAATACCGGAACGAGCCGCATGGGCTGTGCGAACGTTGGCTTTTGTTGCAACCGTCATCCCGACATAACCCGCTGTTGCCGATAGCAGAGCTCCGATAACGAAGCTTACGGCAGTAAGGACATTGATCACCACCGCCAAAACTATAGTTAGCACAATTACAAAAACAGCCAGGTAAGTGTATTCCCGCTTCATAAAGGCCATTGCTCCCTCATGAATTGCAGCGGCAATCTCCTGCATCCGCTCATTTCCGGCCTCGGCCCGGCTCAGTTTAAACCATAGAATTAGTGCAAAAACCAGAGCAGCAAGAGCGCAGGCCGGTGCAACATACAACAACATCTCCATCTCTTTCAACCTCCCAGATATTATTTCCTTGTTTTATTCTATTTCACTGATTAGATAAAGTTTACCTGGTGCCGCAGAATTACTATCCTAAACTTTTTATCCTGATCACCGGCTTAAGGTAAAACCGGGTAATCACCGGTGAAGCAGGCCTGGCATAAGTTTTCTGCCCGAAGCCCCACCGCTGCAACCACTTCATTCATACTAAGATAGCCTACTGAATCGGCGCCGATTAGCTCCGATATATTATTCAGAGAGCTTTTATTGGCGATTAAATCGTGGGTATCGGGTGTATCGATTCCATAATAACATGAACCGGTTACCGGAGGAGAGCTGATCCGAAGATGAACTTCGGTTGCCCCTGCCCGTCGCATAATCTGGACCAGCTTCAGGCTTGTTGTCCCCCGGACAATCGAGTCATCCACAAGAACAACCCTTTTACCATCGACGATTTTTTTGACTGCATTTAATTTTAAATCAACACCTTCTTCGCGCATCCTTTGTGTCGGC
>PWUG01000009.1 GCA_003562605.1 Syntrophomonadaceae bacterium
ACCCGTTCCCGCATTTCTTCATCTTCAACCCGGGCTGTAGCCAGGTAAATAAACTCTTTCCCACTCTCTTCAGCAAGCTTTTCAGCAAAAGAGCTTTTTCCGCTGCGCACTCCTCCGGTTATTAAAATAAGGCTGCCCGGACTGCCTAAGATATTATCATTCATCTACTACACCTCCGTCCGGGAATAAAGCTACCGGCAAATCTTCAAAACTTTTTAATGCTACAGCACCTTCCCGGACCAGGTGCTGTAAAAACGGCAAAGCTTTGCCACTGTAATCACGGTCCTGAACACCTTCCAGGTCAATAATATATACAGGTTTACCTTCTTTCAAAACAGTTTCCACTTCGGCAACCACAGGCAGGTTTCCTTCACCAAATGGTATCGGCGGCACAACGATCGCTTCTGCGCTGCGCATCATCTTCAGATGTTCTTCCCTGTTTTCACTGCTCATAGTAGTAAATGGGGGAACGATAATTACAGGGAACCCGTTGAAGTGGGCAAAACGACAACTGCTATCCTGGGCCGATACCGGTCCGACAGAAAGCCGGCAGCACTTCTGATTTAGCAATTCCAGTGTCGGCAGGGCCTCCTCTCCGCCTCCGATCACATGTATTGTTTGTCCATCGTTATTGAAATCGCCACGAGGATGTCCTCTGGCCACGCTGACCTGCAGTACTCCGTGCAGCGGGTGACGGTAAGTCGAGGCCGGCACACCGTATGACATCTGGATATTTTCAGCAGTAATTACCTCTTCAGCCCTGCCTGTCGCCAGGACCCTGCCGCCTGATAGCAGGATAAAGCGGTTGAAATGGTGCACCGCAAGATTTATATCGTGAATTGCAGCAATTACCGTTACTCCATAATCGCGGTTGAGACGGGCAGCCAGTTCAAGCAGCATCGATTGGTAACCGATATCAAGATTGGCTGTCGGCTCGTCCAGGATCAGGACTTCAGGCTGCTGGCAGACAGCCCGGGCCATAATCACCCTCTGTTTTTCACCGCCGCTTAAAGCAGCAATTGAACGATCAGCCAGGTGTGATACACCAGTCATCTCCATCGAACGTTTAACTATATCCCTATCCTGCTGCTCCTCTTTCTGAAAACGTTTGAGATACGGGAAACGGCCCATCATCACTATCTCTTCAACTGTAAAGTCAAAATCGGCAGCGGTTTCCTGGGGCACTACCGCCATCAGGCGGGCAGCTTCCTTGCTGCTCAGCTGCTGCAACTCGCTGCCGTCCAACAGGATATGCCCTCCGGTGGGCTTCAGAATACGGCTGATACAGCGCAAAAGGGTTGATTTACCGGCTCCGTTGGCGCCTAGCATGGCTACCAGGTCTCCGCGCTGCACTACAAACTCCGTGCCGTCCAGGACCGGATGGGCATCATAGGTAAATTTTAAACCCTGAATATCGATATTCAAACCCACCAGCGCTATCCTCCCCCGCCAAAGTATCGCAATTTCCTGCGTTTTTTCAACAAATAAATAAACAGTGGCGCACCGATCAGGGCGGTAATGATCCCTACCGGGAGCTCTGACGGAGCGATAACAATCCGGGCCAGGGTATCCGTGGCTATCAGCAGGGAAGCGCCCAGCAGCGCCGAGGCGGGAATCAGAAAACGATGATCAGGCCCGGCAACCAGGCGCACAAAATGCGGAACGACCAATCCGACAAAACCGATAATCCCACTAGTTGAAACGGCCGCCGCCACCAGCAGCGAAGCGCCCACCAGCAAAATCTTTTTAACCTTCTCCGTGTTAACCCCTAAATGACTTGCTGTTTCCTCGCCAAGCAACATGGCATTCAGTTCACGGGAGAAAATACTGACACAAATATAGCCGGCCAGGGCATAGGGGACCATCACCGTTACCTGGCGCCAGGTTGCCCCGCCCAGACCGCCCATCATCCAGAAAACCACCATATGCAACCGCTCGCCGGCAAAATAGGTGAGCAGCGAAACCAGGGCTGAGAGAAAAGCGCTGACGGCAATACCTGCCAATAGGAGGGTCATAACGGGAACAGCCCGGCCGACCCGGGCCATACTGTAAACAATAATCATGGTCGTTAACCCGCCGGCAAAAGCAAAAAGGGGAACCGCCCCAAATCCTCCCAGGGTAAGACTGAAACCGCCGAGCATGGCAAATACCGCTCCCAGGGCCGCTCCGGAAGATATCCCGATCACATAAGGATCGGCCATCGGGTTACGGAAAAGCCCCTGAAAAACGGCGCCTGCTACAGCAAGCGAACTGCCTACAGCCGCCGCCAATAAAACCCGGGGCAGGCGAATCTGCAGCAGTATATCCCCGTAAACGGGAGTAATGTCCGCTATCGCCGGTGAATCATAGACCGGCAGAGCATCGAAAAGAATCGTGAAAATACTCCGCCAACCTATTGCCACCGCACCCCAAATCATGGCGGTGATCAGAGAGAAAAAGAGCAGCGCAACCAGCGCAACCATAAAAAGCGGTTTTTTAATCCCGGCAAACCCGGTTTTTTTTGCTTCTGTTCCCAAATTATCCGGCGATTTAGTTAACCTCGCTTACTGAATACTAATTTTTAACCTGCTGTTTTTTAAAAAAGTCCCGGGTAAAAAATTCTGGCCGCTTCTTCAATAGCCTCGACTGCACGCGGCCCAGGACGGGCAAAGGTATCATCAGACATGGCATAGACCCTGAATTCCAGAACGGCAGGCACGCTTTCCCAACCGGGCCTGTCAGCCATTCCTTCCAGGACTAAATCTGCAGTACCGTGATAATCGGGAAAGAGGATAATATCAGGCTGCCGTTCGGCAACTACTTCCGCACTAATCTGCGGATAGTTCTCATCAACATCACCGAAGATATTAATTCCTCCCGCCAGCGTTATAATATCAGTAATAAAAGCGCCGCTTCCCGCGCTCATCAGCGGGTCGGAATAAACCTCGTAATAGACGCGAATCTTATCTTCGTCATCTATAACGCTGACGACATCCTGCACGGCCTGGATCCGCTGCTGCATCGAAGCGATTACCTCTTCCCCGGCGGATATCACACCGGTTATTTCGGCTACAAGAGACATGCTGGCATATAGTTCGTTTAGCGAAGATGCTTCCACAACCAAAACCGGGATTCCCAATTCTTCCAGTCTCGGCACCTCTTCTTCGTGGATTGTGGAAGCCAGAATCAGATCCGGCTCGAGTTCGATAACTTTCTCGATACTGGGGGTGGAAAAACCGCCTACGATATCTTTTTCCAGAGCTTCCGGAGGATAATTGCAGTACTCGGTCACACCGACGATACGCTCGCCGAGACCCAGCGCAAAGGCAACTTCCGTATTGCTCGGAGAAAGCGAGATGATTCGCTGGGGAATCCCCTCTATCGTCACTTCACGGCCCATTTGATCTGTTACGGTAACAATACCATTTGTCTCTGCAGGTTCAGCCGTTTCGTCGCCTTCAATCGGGCTTTCATCTTCAACGGATCCCTCTTCCCCGCCGCACCCGGTAAGAAACAGTAAACTGATAGTCATGATTAATGCAAGTAAGATCAAGCTCTTTTTCATCTTTCACCTCTCCTGTCTTTAGTATGATAAATTTGGATTTCGGCGGAGAACCCGAAATTTAACCCGGAAAAATAAAAAAACCACGGCAAAACGTGGTTTTTACCCCGCCTTACCCTTTCACCCGAAGGGGTTAAGCGCGCTGTCAGGCAGGTCTCCTGGCTCGTGTTCACTGCACCCCCTGCCTTCCCGGCTTTTTCAAGCCAGTGGCGTTAAGGAGGCACCTCCCACTTACAGTGGCGGGACCGCGCCGGAATTTAACCGGCTTCCCTTTTCAGTCAATTGACACCTGACATGCTCTTATTTGATTGTCTCAGATATTATAGCATGCTATTAATGGCTTGTCGAACTCAAATGCGGAAGATCGCTCATGCAAAATTTGCAGGGCGCCGGACTAAATTCTTTGAGGAGTTTTTATTTTATTAATTTCATCGGCCTGAGGCATAATCGGTTCTTTTAAAACTCCCAGGTTGGCCAGGGTGAAAATTGCCAGAGCAGCCCAGATTAAACAGAAGCTGAGAAAGTGATAAAACGAAAAATATTCTTTAAAGATAACAACCCCCAAGAAGAGGTTAATCGAGGGGGCTATATACTGTAGAAAACCCATCATTGAAAAGGTCGTATTTTCAATTCCCTTGGCATACAAAAATAAGGGAATTGCGGTGATAATACCCGTTCCGGCTAAGATTATTTTTGTTAGTGTCGGCGCCAGATTCAATGCCCCTTCACCACCAGCCTCTAAATTAATTATAAAGATCAGGGCGATGGGCAGGACAATAACGGTCTCCAAAACAAGGCCGGCAATAGGATCTATCTTGATCATTTTTTTAATTAAACCATAAAGAGCAAAGGTACCGGCAAGAAACAAAGCTATCCAGGGAATCCGGCCATACTGTACTGCAATAACCAGCACACCTGAAGCTGCCAGAATTAGCGCCGTAAGCTGCCACCGGCTAAGTTTCTCCTTTAAAACCATCACTCCGAGGAGAACTACGACCAGGGGGTTAATAAAGTAACCCATGCTGGCCTCAATAACATGATTTGTGTTTACAGCAAAAATATAAACAAACCAGTTTACGCTAATTATAAATCCGCAACAGAAAATTAAAAACAGCTTTTTTTTATTTGTCAGAACGGTAGCAAGGGCTTTCCATCCGCCGGTAATGACCACAATTAAAGTTACAAAAACAAACGACCATAAAATGCGATGGGCAAGAATTTCCAGGGCGGGAATTGTCTGCAGAAGCTTCCAGTACAGCGGCAGCACGCCCCATGCCGTGTAAGCTGCAATCCCAAACCAGATGCCCGCTCTATTTTGATCCATGCTTTTTGCTATTACCCTCATACAGAAACTCCTTCAAAAAAATAAGCTAAAGGGTAACTATAGCTTATTACTTCAATTGTAAATTGGCAAGGAAATATTATTTATCAGTCGCTGCATTCGGGGCATGCTTCTATGCCCTGGTTACCGGCCCCGTATCTTCGGCGACGGCAGCGGGGGCAGGTCTGTTCACCTTCAAGTGCATAGGGACCACCGTGGATACGCAAAGCTTTACCCTCGATGATTGCCCGGGTCATTTTTTCACGAGCCGAAACCAGAATGCGCTGCAGGGTACTCTGGGCTATATTCATCCTGGCGGCACATTCATGCTGCTCGAGCTTTTCGATATCTTTTAAGCGCAGCGCTTCCACCTCGTCTACGGTGAGC
>PWUG01000320.1 GCA_003562605.1 Syntrophomonadaceae bacterium
ATGACACAGATAATAAATCCAGGCCTCTTTCAAAGTACTTTATAGTTCCAGCAAATGACGCAGTTTATCAGGAAAATTCGTTTAATGCATTTGATTATTATCCTGAAATATTGTTAGACTTTCTCAATATGGCAAAGAGACTCAGGGAAGATAATGAAGTAGAAATTGCAAAACACATTTTGAGATTCTGTAATCGTTATGGGTTATTTAATATCTCGGCCCTCTATTCGGTTGACTTTGGAGTACAAGATAAAATTGTTTATAATGGTAAAAATTATTTTAGATATGATTATTACTGGGTATTACTCAGTCAGGCCGGAATGAAAGCCTTATATGACAAGGAAGGAGATAGCGAATTTATTCATGTTTTAGATTTTGCGGATATTTTCTTTCCAAAATTATGGAATAGATATGAAGAAATTATGAACGATAAGGATGGC
The DNA here is from genome assembly GCA_003562605.1 of Syntrophomonadaceae bacterium. The sequence continues at coordinate 441 of PWUG01000320.1, forward strand.
CTGCAAAACAAGCTTAAAAATAATTATTTTTGCGAACCTGTAGAATATATAGAAAAGGAAATATCAATGCTTTATTGTCAATTTGAACGCTGGTTTGATCGTACTTCCGATGATGAAAACACTGTGGGCGTAATTGATGGGTTACCAGAAGACCTTACTACTACAGCGGTTGCTGTTACAATTGATTATAATAGAGCCTGGAAATTAAAATGGATATATAAGTCCTTAATCGATGCTCTCAATATCATGTTTCTGAAAAATATAATTGAGACGAACCAAAGAGTATTGTTTTGTAAGAATTGCGATGCTTCATTTATAACCAAAAGGAAAATCCATAAGTATTGCAGTTTGCGATGTAATAATGCCGCACGCCAAAGAAAGTGGTATAACAAGAGTAAAAAGAAAATCCGGAAGTTATAAATCTTCTTCCGGCATCTTCTAATCTAAGGGGTGCATAATATGAGGGAATTAATAACTGGTTTAATTCTAATTGGAATCTTTTTTTTCCTTGTCTTTTTCCTAAAAAGCGGCTACGACAAGAAAAAGGATGATGAAGCTAAAAAGAATGGCAGAGAGTAATTATAACTCTAAAGCACTAACCTGACTTTATGCTTGTATCGATGAAGTCGGCCGCTCTCTCCATTCTCTCTATCGTCTTTTCGCGCCCCAGGAGAGCCATAATTTCGAAGAGTCCCGGGCCTCCGGTCCTACCGGTTATAGCCAGGCGAGCAGGTTGAATTAGTTGTCCGAATGACAAACCAAGCCTTTCGCTCAGCGAGTGGAAAAGTGATTCAGTAGTATCGGCATTAAAGGATTCGAGCGAATTAATTTCTTCGGTCAGCTTACGTATCAATTCAGCAGCTCCCTCTTTTTTAAAAGCCTTCTTAACCCCTTTTTCATCATAATCATATTGATCAAGGTAAAAATAATCTGCGGCTTCGGCCAGCTCTTTTAGTGTTCTTGCTCTTTCCCTGACTGCTTCTATAACTTGCCTGAAATAGTCAATATCTTCTTTGGATAGATCCCCTTCAAGCAGTCCCCTCGCCTGAAAAAAAGGAAGGGCAGCATCAGTGAGCTTATCAATTGGATATTCGCGTATATAATTCCCGTTCATCCAGGCCAACTTGTTGATATCATAAACAGCGGCAGTTTTAACTACTTTCTCAAGGTTAAACATGGTAATCATTTCTTCCATGGAATATATTTCCTGTTCTCCTCCCGGCGACCAGCCCAGTAAAGCCAGGTAATTGACCAGCGCTTCCGGAAGGTATCCCTCGTTATGAAATTCCTCAACTGAGGTTGCCCCATGGCGCTTGCTTAGCTTACTGCGGTCAGGGGCAAGAATCATTGGCACATGTGCAAAAACAGGCAACTCATAACCGAGAGCTAAGGCACATAATAACTGTCGGGGAGTATTGGAAAGATGTTCTTCAGCACGAATTACGTGAGTAATCCCCATCTGAAGATCGTCAACAATACTGGCAAAATTATAGGTGGGCGATCCATTCGACTTCAAGATAATAAAATCATCGAGATTGCTGTTCTCGAAACTTACCGTTCCCCTGATAACATCTTCAACAACAGTTGTTCCCTGGTCAGGGGTGAGTAACCTTATAACAGCTTCCCTCCCTTCATCCCTCAGCGCTTCCTCGTCAGCCTCTGAAAGATTCCTGCAGGTTCCGGGATAGAGGAAAGTTTTATTATCCTTGCGAGCGGCATCACGGCTTTCGGCTAATTCTTCTATGCTGCAGTAACAGCGATAAGCTTTTTTTTCAGCTATAAGACGCCCTGCTTCCCGGCTGTATTCTGCAAGTCTCCTGGATTGGTAATAGGGTCCTTCATCCCAGTCAAGGCCCAACCAGCGCATTGCACTGATCAACTTATCAATATAGTCGGAACGAGACCGTTCAAGGTCTGTATCATCTATACGTAAAACAAAAGTTCCTCCTGCGGCCCGTACATAAAGATAATTAAAAAGAGCGGTGCGGGCACCGCCAACATGAAGTTCTCCAGTCGGGCTGGGCGCAAATCTTACCCTGACATTAGTCAATAAAACACCTCATCCCAGGTTACATTAGAATCGACAACAAAATGCCTGCGGCCACTGCAGAACCGATTACGCCGGCCACATTGGGTCCCATAGCATGCATGAGCAGGTAATTATTCGGGTTCTCTTTTTTACCAACCGCCTGTGAAACCCTCGCTGCCATTGGCACGGCTGATACTCCGGCCGATCCGATCAACGGGTTTATTTTACCTCCGGTAAGAACATAGAGCAGTTTACCCATCAATACGCCGGTTGCAGTGCCGAAAGCAAAAGCGGCCAGACCGAGTAAAATAATTTTAATCGTATCCGGAGTCAAAAAATAAGCAGCGGTTGCTTTGGCTCCAACGGTTAGCCCTAAGAAAATAACAACTATATTATTTAATTCATTTTGAGCTGCCTTGCTCAAGCGATCGGTCACTCCGGTTTCCCTGATCAGATTTCCGAACATGAGCATCCCTAAAAGTGGTAAAGCCGCCGGCAATAAAAGACCGGTAATGATAATTACTACTATTGGAAAGATAATTTTTTCATTCTTAGATACCGGTCGAAGCTGTTCCATAATAACCTGGCGCTCTTTTTTACTGGTCAGCAAGTGCATGATCGGCGGTTGGATAATTGGAACCAGCGCCATGTAGGAATAGGCAGCAATAGCAATCGAGCCCAACAATTCAGGAGCAAGCTGCGTTGATACAAAAATAGCCGTAGGGCCGTCCGCTCCCCCAATAATTCCGATCGCTCCTGCTTGCTGAGCAGTAAAACCAAAATAAATAGAACCCAAAAAAGTTAAGAAAATGCCAAATTGAGCTGCAGCGCCCAAAAGAATAGTAATCGGATTGGCGATCAGCGGGCCAAAATCTGTCAATGCTCCAACGCCAAGAAATATCAGGGGAGGATAAATACCAAGTTCCAGTCCAAGGGATAAGTAATAAAGCAGACCGCCAAGATCTACACCTGTTTCCGGCTGCATAAGGCCTCCCAGGGGCAAATTGACCAGCAGCATACCAAAACTAATCGGAACCAACAGCAGCGGTTCATATTTTTTTACGATACCGAGGTAAAGAAGAATACAGGCTATAGTAATCATTATAAGATCATTTATCTGTAAGTTATAAAAGCCTGTTCCTTGTAAGAATTCTGCCAACATCTCCAGCATACGGTTTCAACCCCTTCAGCATCTTAGAAATCTTAGAACTTGAACTATTTGGGTTACGACATTATGATTAAGGGGTCCCCACTGTTAACAGTGTCGCCTTTTTTAACCAGCACTTCTGCAACAGTTCCCTCCTGGGAGGCTGTCAGCTCATTTTCCATTTTCATCGCTTCCAATACAAGCAGAACATCGCCGTCGCTGACAGTGTCTCCGACCTTCACTTTAACCTCGAGGACTGAACCGGGCATGGGAGCTTTAACTTCAAAACCGCCTGCTGTAGCCGGTTTAGGTGCTTCTTTAGATTGAGCAACGGACGGGACAGTTTTCTCTTTTGCAGTAGGCATAGGGGCAGCGGCAGAAGGTGTGGTCCCTGATTTTTGAATACCCTTATCGGACCCCTGGCTTGTATTTTGGCTCAATTCTTCAACCTGAACAGTATAAGTTTGACCGTCGACAGTTACCTTAAATGTTTTCACGTAATTTCTTCCTCCTAGTATTTTCTAATTCCATTTTGTTTTCGAGAAGTGATTTTCTACCGGCCACCTGCCAACTGCTGCCGGCTGTATTGCCTGCGGGTTGTACGGCAATACTAACTATCCTTCCCGGAGAATAAGAACTCTCATTCTGAAGGTACTGGTATACTGCTGCAGTAATTGCTGCTGCAGTACGCTGATCGACACCTTTGCCAGAGTCCTTACGGGAAGCAGCCGACACATTCAATGATTTGTCGGCTGTTTTATATCCTTTTTTATAGAATATACGCGTGAATAATAAAAGGATGCAGTAGAGGGCAAACAGTGTGAATAATACCACTGAAAAACCGATAATCATGACCTGAATCGCAAAATCAAATTGCTCCATTATCCCTTTTATCCCTCCGAAAATACATATAACTGATTTTATCACTTTATCCCGTCAATGAAAAGGGCGCTTTATTGATAAATTAATCGCGGATTAGACTTTTCATCCGGGCAAAGTAGGTATACGAAATAGCAAGTTCAATAGGATAAACAGATTTAGTTTTGCTATCGCCATGAAAATCAGTCCCTCCTGTTACAATCAGTCTTTTTTCCTGAGCCAATTCCAGGTAATAACTTGCTACCGATTTACTGTGATCCGGATGAAATACTTCAATTCCCGCCAGCCCTTCAGGTATAAGTTTATCAACTACACTTTTGCCTTTTTCCCCTGGATGAGCAATTACAGGAATCGCTTCGACTTCTTTGAGAAGAATCATGGCCTGCTTTACACTCATTGTTATACGCGGTACATAAGCGGGACGGCCCTGGCTTAAATATAAGGAAAAAGCTTCGGCCGAAGTGTGGACATATCTTTTTTTTTGAAGCAGGCGCGCCAGGTGCAGTCTGCCCGGTGCGGCTTTTCCGGCTTCAGCCAGTACTTCTTCAGTTTTTATTTTGAATCCCTGTTTCTTTAATTTATCCACGATTAAATCCATCCGCTTAAATCTTTCCAACTGCATTTCTTCAAGGGCAGCCTTTAACTGATTCAAGTACCGTGGATAATATCCGAGCATGTGTATTTCAAAGCCGTCATCTAATATGCTGATCTCCACTCCCG
>PWUG01000057.1 GCA_003562605.1 Syntrophomonadaceae bacterium
CCATTGGCTCCAGACCCAGGGTTTTGGCCTTCTCTAAGCTCATAACCAGGACTGCAGCAGCACTGTCATTAATGCCGGAAGCATTTCCTGCGGTTACGGTACCGTCTTTCTTAAAAGCCGGTCGGAGTTTTGACAGTTTCTCCAATGAGGTCAGCCGCGGATGCTCATCAACTTCAAACAAAAGAGGATCCCCCTTCCTCTGCGGCACTGGAACCGGCACTATTTCATTTTTGAAGCGTCCGCTCTCTATTGCAGCGATAGCTTTTTCCTGGCTTTTCAGGGCGAATTGATCCTGCATTTCTCTCGAGATGCCAAAGCGTTCTGCAATATTTTCAGCAGTGCTGCCCATGTGATAATCATCGGAGGCACACCATAAACCATCCTTAATCATAATATCGATCATGCCGCTGTCACCCATGCGCAGCCCCCAGCGAGCCCCCTGCAGGGCATAAGGGGAAGCGCTCATGTTCTCAGTCCCACCGGCGACTATAATATCAGCCTCGCCGGCAGCAATAGCCGTTGCCGCCATTGTAATAGTTTTTAGCCCTGAACCGCACACCTTGTTGATCGTTGTAGCCGGAATTTCGACCGGCAGCCCGGCTTTCAGTGCTGCCTGCCTGGCTACGTTTTGCCCCAGGCCGGTTTGGAGAACACAACCCATCAGGACTTCATCGATCTGTTCCGGTTTAACACCGGTCCTTTCAAAAGCTTCTTGAATTACAATAGCAGCGAGGTCTACGGCACTGACCTCCTTTAGTGAACCGCCGAAAGTACCTACTGCTGTACGAACAGCGCTGACCACAACAACTTCTCGCATATCTCCATACCTCCCATACTAGATCCGCCCTATTATATAACGATAGGGGTCAACTTCTTCACGCAGGCATTTCAATTCTTCTTTGCTGGGTGGCTCACTAACTGAAAGATCGTCCGCCCAGAGCATTTCAAAACCTGTATTTTCGGCAATATTGTCCCTGCTTATACCAGGGTGAGTGCTTTCCACTTTCATACGCTTGGTTTTATCATCAAATCCGATCACGCATAAATTGGTTATAACCTTGTACGGGCCGCTTCCGGGCGGCAAACCTGCCGCTTCACGGGCGCCTGGCCCTGACAAATAGCCGGGAGAAGTGATAAAATCAATCTTCTCGGTAAACCGCCTTGGATCCTGCGGTGTTATCATCATTGTTTTCCAGCAAAAGGAAGCTAGATCGTTTGCTCCGCCGCTTCCCGGAAAACGGACTTTTGGTTTTTGGTAATCTGTACCCACCATGGTTGAATTAATATTGCCATACTGGTCTATCTGGGCTCCGCCTAAAAAGGTGTAATCAACCAAACCCCTCTGACAGGTTTCCATTACCTCGGGCATACTGCTAGCTACCAGGGCCTTGTAAAAAGTGCGTGAATCTCCGACAGAAATAGGCATGGAAGGAAGCAGGGGTCCGATTCCACCGGCTTCAAACATAATCATTAATTGCGGTGAGTACATTTTTTGAGCAAGCATTGCCGCTGCACAGGGGGCGCCTGTACCGACCACTACGATACTGTCATCCTCCAGGTAGCGTGAAGCAAGACAAATCATCAGTTCCATATCATTATATTCCAATGCAATAACCTCCATTGTAGGTAAAATGCTCGGATCTATTTTTCGACCAGATTTTCCAGAATTCGTAATTCCTGCAGCCTGCTCAAACCGCCGATAGTTTCAAGGTAGCCGTAAAAATCTTTAACCCCGTAAATATGTTTTTCAAGAAAAGCAGCATGAGTTTCCGGGTCACCTTCGGACTTTAACCATTCGCGCAGGTGTACTTCATCGCTGAAATATTCATACGCCATATTTCCGGGATAACAGCCAAAGGGAACTTCAATAACTGCATCAACCAGGTAATAGGGAATAACAGTTTTAGCAGGCTCCCTGCGAATATATTCGTTGGGAACAAATCTTTCCGTAGTTATAATCAAACGGCGGGCCGCCCGTGCCAAATCATGGTCTGCAACCATGATCCCGTCAATCTGGCAGTTACCGTAAACATCAGCCCGGTGAACATGAATAATCCCCACGTCCGGGTAAAGAGCAGGAACAGCAAGGTATTTAGCACCTGTAAACGGACAATCCAGCTCCACCGCAGCACTGTATTTCGCGGTATCTGTGCCCAGCATACAGCGAACAGGTAAAAACGATATTCCCATTGCAGCTGCTTTATAACGCCAGGTCAAAGCAGCATTAGTCCACTCTGTAAGTTCTATCGAGCCGCTTTCAACTGCTTTTCGGGCCACTTTTGAAAGGCCGCGCGCTTCCAGGCCGACTATATATGCGATATCGCAGCGATTGATACAATTGCCGCCTACGAGGATCTGAAAATCATGTGTTGCCGTGTGGCCTGCAAGCCCCAGGTTTTTCTTCTTTTGCCGGACTATTTCATGTAACACCGCTGTCGGAATCCTGTTCGCTCCAAAACCACCAACACCAATATAGTCGCCATCTTTAACCAAATCTTTTACAACCCTGTCAACACTGGATACTTTTTCGATCAATTTACGTGGTTTTTCGTCGCGAAAAAACACCCTGGCCCGGTCAGCATCAGGATCAGTAAAAATTTTACCGGTACCGCTCGGTTTATAAGTAACCCTTCGCTCCTTTGCATATTGATTGAAGCTATCCAAATCAACTACCTCCCGGTTGAAAGTATCATTGTACCGCAAATACGTTTTCATTCATATCTATATTTATTCGCTTGTTGTTTTTTATTCCCTTCTGTTTCTGGCAAAATGTTACTGTTGCTATATCAACAAACCTATTACGATCCCGGGTAGATTACAATCCGAGGATGCATACGCTGCTGACGTTTTGTGGTGGGACTCCGCCAAGGTTATGAGTCAAACCCAGTTTCGGATCTTTCACAAGTCGTTCATCAGGCCATCTTCTTAATAGTTGACTGTATATTTCATAGATCATCCGCAACCCCGAAGCGCCAATCGGATGGCCGAAGCATTTTAAGCCACCGTCGGGTTGACAGGGCACCTGGCCGTCAAGATCATAGAAACCATCAATTACATCATCAGGAGCTTCCCCCGGTGGCGATATTTGTAAATCTTCCAAAGTTATCAGTTCTGAAATCGAAAAACAGTCATGGACCTCAAGCATGCCGATCTCACTGCGTGGATCGTTAACCCCGGCTTCAACATACGCATTCCGGGCGGCCTGTCGGGTGGTTAACAAACCGCTGCCGTCCCAGTGATTCAACAGCAATTCTTCTCCCGAGCTTACAGAAATCTGAAGCGCCTTAACTTTAACAAGGTCCTGACCCGGTTTCAACTTCCCGGCAATTTCGGGCGTTGTGACAATAGCCATAGCCGCACCGTCACTCACACCGCAGCAATCAAATAAACCGAGGGGATAAGCAACTAAGGGAGAGTCGGCAATTTGCATCGCACTGATCTCTTTTCGCAGGTGTGCCCTGGGATTCCTTGCCCCATTTTGATGGCTCTTCCAGGAAATATGGGTCAGCGCCTGTTTAACCTTTTCCATCGGAACGTTATAGCATGCTGAATATGAGGTAGCCAGTTGGGCAAACATCCCGGGCGCAGTGGCGTTGGGACTGAGAAGCCTGGCAAGTTGGCCAAAAAACGGAGAATCCGGCAGCCCTCCATAGCCAACATCTTTTAATTTTTCCACGCCGGCAGCTAGAACGATGTCATATGCTCCCGAAGCTACAGCATAACAGGCGCCTCTGAAAGCTTCTGTACCTGAAGCACAAAAATTTTCTACCCGGGTAACCGGTATATACGGCAGGTGCAAAGTATTCGCAAGGTAACAACCGCCTTTACCAATATTCACCTCATCAAAATGATTGCCAATCCAGGCCGCCTGGATCTCTTTTTTACTAATACCTGCATCATTTGTGCATTCCAGAAAAGCTTCGACGAGCAGATCACTGGAATCATCCTCCCAGCGTTCACCAAATGAAGTACAGCCCATTCCAAGAATTGCTACCTTGTTTTTAATGCCATCAGCCATCTTGAGACCCCTCCTCTGCCGGCACCGCTTTCCAAAAATAAAAAGTGGCATCCCGTTTATTGTCGATATATTTAATCCGGAAGCTAAAGCTGACCAGCTTGCCTACCTGCAAATCATCAAGACTGCAATCAGTAAAGTCCATCATGGTACGCCCGCCGTCGGTAAAATCAATACTGCCGTAAATTGCCGGAGGGTTTTTTGTGGCAGCCAGCATGTCGGAGGTGAAACTGACAACTTTACCCCCCTTGCCGGCGAGCATTACCGGTTCGTTGCGGTCAATAGCACCGCAGTCCGGATTGACACATACCCGCTGGGGCGGGTACTGCTGGGTTCCGCATTCAAGGCAGCGGGTTCCCTGCAGGCTAAGAATAGCCTTCCGGTTACGCCAGACCATCGACCAGCGTGTCAGCCTTTCTTCTTCACCACGCATTCCGGTTTCTACGGGCAGCATTTCTCTCCAGGTCAGGTACTTGATGTAGCTGTCAAGTTCTGTTTGTTTATTTATCGAATCTGATACACGTTTACGCATTTGATAGTTGTTAATGTTTTCAGTTACTTCAAAGTAAAGGGCATCACAGCCGTTTCCATAACCAATCAGAAGCAGCCTGTCTCCTGCTGCCGCTTCTTCCAAAGCTGCAGACAACATCAGCAAAGGATGCGCCGATCCTGTATCACCGGCTTCCATCATCAGATCATTCTGAACCTGACCTGGCTCAAGGCCCAGTTTACGGTTAATACTCTTTCGTGCGCCGCCGTAATAACACGGATAGATTATCTTGTTTAGATCAGTAATTTTAAGGTCATATTTCTTACAAATGCCTTCTATGGCCTGGGGTACAAAACGTTCATAACCTAAATCACGGATCCAGCGTTCTTCCCACTGGCGATCATACCTGGAGTTTGAACCACGCAGGTGGTCAACAAAATCACATGAAAATGAAAATGACCCTTTATATGCAGCAATGACATCCTTCTTGCCGACTGTTATAGCTGCTCCACCGTCACCAAATACCATTTCCTGAACCGAGCCTGCCCTGCCCAGACGGCAATCGGCTGCACAGGTAATTGCCATTTCACCACTTCCGGAGGAAACGTACTCAAGCGCAGATAGAAGTGCTGTTGTTCCGGATTTAACTGAACCGGCAAAATCAGCAACCCTGATGTCTTCACCGATTCCCA
>PWUG01000026.1 GCA_003562605.1 Syntrophomonadaceae bacterium
GCCTTCTACACCGGCACCCTGATGACCTCCATGGATGCCAGACCATTTGCCAGCAGCGGCCTGATGGCGCCCCTGTTCCTGACCTCCGGCCTGGCCACGGCGGCTGCCATTGTGGTGCTGGGCGCCGGTGCGGCCGCCGAACGACGACTGTTCGCGCAAATCCTGTTTGGCACGATCTTGTTCAAAACGCTGTTGCTGGCCTTGACCCTGGCCAACCTGGCCAACGGCTCCCAGGTCCAGATCGAGTCAGTGCAGATGGTCTTTGGCGGTGAATACACCCGGCTGTTCTGGCTGTTCTTCGTCATCCCGGGTCTGCTGGTTCCGCTGGCCATCGAGGCCTTCGGCCTGCGCGGGAAAAGGGGGCCGTGGATGATGATCAGCCCGGTGCTGGTGCTGTACGGCGCCTACATGCTGCGCCAGCTGGTAGTCGATATCGGCCAGGTCTCGGGCTACATCAGCTACGTCAACACGTACAACCCTGCCTTGCTGGATCTTTTGCGCTAAACTCCCGCATTAGTTCCCGCTAATCGAAGAGGTTTCGTGATGAAGTTCAAGCTAACGCGCGCTGCTGCAGTATGTGGCCTGGCCACCGTGCTGAGCCTAACTCTGACCGGGTGCTCGCCCGGCGATGGTCTGGCGTCGGGAGATCTGGAGCGGGTCGGTTCGGCCATTTCCCGGGGTGAAGCCACCGTGTCGGTTCCCGCCCTGTCCCAACGGCTGATTGAGGACCAGGGTGATCTGCGCCTGGTCGATCTGCGCCCGGTCATCGAATTCGAAGATGGCCATATTCCTGCTGCGCGCAGCGTGTCGGTCAACGAAATCATCCGTGCCGAGCGCGCTCGCGAACTGGCCGGACAGCGTCAGCTCGTCCTCTACAGCGGCGACGGCGTGACCGCCGCCCAGGCCGCTGCGCTGCTCCAGCTTCAGGGCGTCAACGCCGTCTCCCTGCAGGGCGGATACGCAGCTTGGTTTGCGTATACCAGCGACCCCAGCCATGACCTGCCCGGACAAGAGCCGATTCTGGACAGCGCCCAGCGCGAAGCATTGGCCCAGCACTTTCACGGGGCAACCGCCACCGCGCCCACTGGGCGAGACCGGGCGGCCGCGCTGGGTCTGACCCCGGCCACTCCGGCCGCGCCGGCCGCAGCCCCGCAGGTCGATGATCCGCACGGCCTGGGCCTGCAGTACGGTCTCGGCGTCGGCATTGATTTCGAGTTGGCCGCCGTGGAAGAAGAGCCCGCCGAAGAAGAGCCGGCGCCGCGCCGGCGCCTGCTGATCGGCGAGGGCTGCTAAGCCTCGTCCAGCCTGAGCGCGAACTTGAAACACTGGATCAAGCCGGCCTGCTGGGCCGGCTTTTTTTTCCTGGCTGGCGCTGGCCTTGCAATGGCGGCTTGTATCGACTGCCACGAGGCCCATCTGCCGGCGGCCGGTGACCCGCACGCTTTTCTAAACACGCAGTGCCAAACCTGCCATCTGGGGAACCCCGAAGCAGAACATGCCGATCAGGCCCATGCCGGCATGGTGGCGCATCCAGGCTGGCTGGATAATGCTGAAACCACCTGCGGCAGCTGCCACATTGACGAAACCCGTCACGTGGTCGAAGGGCTGATGCACAGCGGCCAGGGCATGGTCAACGTCACCCGCTTCACTCTGGGCGAACAGTCCCGGCCAGACCAAGGCGATGGCCGTCTCGACAGCCTCGGCGACAGCGTCGCCGACTCGATTCTGCGCAAGCACTGCGCCAGCTGCCATCTCGGCCAGCCGCAACACCAGATGACCACCGAGCATCCGCTGGGCAGCCGCGGTGGCGGCTGCCTGGCCTGCCATGCCCCGCATGTCAGCGAACGCGACCAGAGCCACCCCGCCCTGTCTGCCACAGTCACTGACCAAAGCTGCGCTGGCTGTCATTCGCGCTCCGGTCGCATCGCGCTGAACTACGCGGGATTGGCCGAAGTCGATGCGCACGTGCTTGAAAAAAACCATCCGCACCCGCTCTACCACCTGCCGGACGGCCGCCTGGTGGAAATGATTGCCGAAGACGTGCACCATGCCGCCGGCCTGGCCTGCATCGATTGCCACACAACGCGCGATGTCATGGGGCCAACCGGCCACTTCAGTCACGGTTCCAAGGCGGTGGACATCCAGTGCACCGACTGCCACGACAATCAGAACGCACGAATCACCGAAGCCGAGTGGCCATCCGACCTGCGCGCACAGATTGCGCGGCCGCCCTTCGAGCGCGACGACGAGCGCCAGTTCCTGGTCACCGAACGCCGCGGCACCCCGCTGTGGCATATCGAAGTCCAGGCGGACGGCAGCAAGCTGCTGCACCGCAAAGTGGAAGGCGGCAGCCTGCCGATCCCCCCACTGACCCAGGCCAGCCACCCCGATGACGGCCACCATGACCGTCTGACCTGCTCAACCTGCCACACCCAGTGGGCGCCGCAGTGTCACGGCTGCCACATGGACTACGATCCCGACCAGGTTCAGTTTGACCACGTTGCGCGCGAATTCACCCCCGGTTCATGGTCCGACGAGCGCTGGGACGTCTACAACGACGCCCCGCCGCTGGGCGTCAACAGCCGCGACGAAATTGTCACCTTCGTCCCCGGCATGATTCGCACCATCGATCATCCCGACTGGGACGAGACCCAGTTCCGCCGCTTTTTCGCGCCCTTGAACCCGCACACCATCGGGCCGGCGCGCAGCTGCGAGGACTGCCATCGCTCCAGCACGGCGATGGGGCTTGGGCGCGGAAAACTTCTCCACGATGGCGATGCCTGGTCGTTCGAAGCCGAAAAAACGTCCTTGCAGGACGGCTTGCCGGCCGACGCCTTCGTCGACCTGGACGGCCGCAGCGGCCGCACCACCCGCGCCGGCGCCCGCGGACTGAGCCCGGAAGAGATCCGGCGCATGCTCGACGCGCTACCGTGATGGACGGAGCGAGGCGGATGTGATAGCTTCCGTCGTGCAATGAAACGGAAATTCCGCCGTCTGCCGATCCTGCTGAGCCTGGCTCTGGCCTTCGCCGGAATCCCCGCCCACGCCTGTGCCGACGAACACCCAGCCGAGCAGTCGCCGGAAGCCCCTGCCACCACCGCGGGCGCCCACTCCGGCTGCCCCCACCACAGTGCTCCTGACCCGGAACCAGCAAGCACGGACGACCGGGACGAGTCCGCCCACGATTGCTGCGGATTCAGCTGTCGCTGCGGCTGCGGCGCGCCCGCGCCCGTTCTGGTCATGAACGCAACATCGTACCCGGTATCGGACCTCGCCGCTAATGTCCTGCCACCCCACACTCTCGCGCTGACCGGCGCCACCGAACAACTGCTTCGACCTCCCAAAGCAACGACCTGAAGGCCGGGCGCCCGTGCGCCTATCTGTTTAGATTTTCTGAACATTTTTAGTGGCCTATAGCCACATCTTCAGGAGAATTCGATGTATACCCGCTTTCTTTTTGGTGGCCTGTGCCTGCTCGTGGCACTGATCGTTCCGCCCTGGGGCAATGCCATGCCGGTCCAGGGCGCCGTCGAGCAGGCCCTGTCGAGGGATGCCGGACTCAGGGAACTGATCCAGCGCGCTCGTGCCCTCGAGCACCAGGCGATTGCCGACCGCGCCCTGCCCGACCCGGAATTGAGCCTGGGTGCGGAGGGCTTGCCGATCAACGATCCACTCTCGGCCGACATGATGACCATGTACCGGATCGGCATCCGCCAGCGTTTCCCGGCCGGAGATTCGCTGGCTCTGTCAGGACAACGCACTACCGTCCGGGCACGCGCCGTCAACGCCGAAGCCCGAGCCCGGGCCCGTGAAGTGGCCCTGCAAACCCGCGTGGCGTGGCTGGACTGGGCCGCGGCCAGGGAATCATCCGAACTGGTCGGCACCATGATCCAGCGTCTGGGAGAGCTCGTCAGCCTGACCGAGCGACGCTTCGCCGCCGGCACGGGCAGGCAGCAGGACGAGACCCAGGCGCGACTGGAACTGGCCCTGATGGAGAGGCGCCGGCTCGACGCCCTGACCGAGGTGGATGAAACTCGGTCGCGCCTGCAGCGATGGACCGGGTCGTGGTCGGAGTCGACTTCGCCGAACACGCTGCCCGACTGGCCGCGCCCGACCGCCCGGCCGGACCAGCTGGAACGACGGATCGCCGCGCACCCCGAACTGGATGCGGCGCGCCTGCGCCTGGATGCCGGAGAAGTCGGGACCGAACTCGCCCGCCAGGCCTACCGGCCGACGTGGACGATCGAGGCCGGGTACGGTCACCAGCGCGGCCGCGCGCCCGCCGGCGGACGCATGTCGGACAAACTCTACGCCATGGCCACCATCAGCCTGCCGCTGTTTGCAGCGAGTCGCCAGGATCGTCGGCTTGACTCAGCGCTGGCCGAGCGTGATGCCGAGGAAGCCGGCATGGAACGGGTCGTCCAGCGGTTGAGCGGTGCGCTGGGCGAGCAGCTCGCGATCAACGAACGCCTGGCCGAACGCCGCGCCCTGCTCGAGGACCGGATCCTGCCCCACGCCCGCGAAGCGGTCGAGGCCACGCGCTCGGCCTACCAGTCCGATCGGGCCGGTTTCGATGAGCTGATCCGGGCGCAGCTGCGCGAACTCGAACTCGAACTCGATCTGGTCGATACCCGGCGGCGTCTTCTGGCCAGCACGGCCCGCATCACCAGCCTTACCAGTGAGGAATCCCCATGAACCAACGAAACTTCATCCTGGCGCTTTGGGTGTCTGTGGGGCTGGCCCTGTCCGGCTGCGCCGACCATGCCGACCATGCCGACCATGCCGACCATGCCGACCATGCCGACCATGCCGAACATGGCCATGATCACCAGCAGGCTGATCAAGAGGAGAACCTGGTCGACCGCATGCTCGGCGAGACAGCTTCAACGCAGTACGTCTGCCCCATGCATCCGCAAATCGTGCGCGACGGACCCGATCGCTGCCCGATCTGTGGCATGAACCTGGTGCCACGCCGCGATGAAGGCGGCGCCCCGACCACGGTCACCATTCACCCGGCCGTTCAGCAGGCCATGAACCTGCGTATTGCCGAGGTGCAGCGCGGGCGTCTGTTCCGGCGCATCAGCGCGCTCGGCACCATCGAGGTGGACCAGAGCGCGCTGACCCATGTGCACCCGCGGGTCGACGGCTGGATCGGCGACCTGGAACC
>PWUG01000256.1 GCA_003562605.1 Syntrophomonadaceae bacterium
CCTGATAAGCAAGCAGGAGTTAGGCGAACGGGCTTTTGTTGCTTTCAACTATTTTGCCGTTAAAAACTCTCTTCGCTTCATGTATTCTCCTCAAGTCGTCGTGTGTCATGTTGCCGCCCCTTGCAAGTTCTTTCAACTCGGATAAGAAATATACAACCGCACCTACATTGCTCTGTTTTATCTTGTCTGCAGCCATTTCTTCGGCTGCAAAATAGACATCTTCGCGCAGGGTTTTACTGCGAATCCTGACAATTCCTGTTCGCCGTAGCTGGGCTTTTACTCTGGTTACTTCTTTATGAAAATCGATGACATTGCTATGCTGAGCCCGAAGGTAAGCTATCGCTTCTTGCTTGTGTTCTTTAAGCTCGACTAATAGCGGCTTAACCTGGCCGGGATCCGGCTTGCCTGCTCCATTCCAAGTAAGTTTTATTTCTTCGCTTTGCAGATCCACTATATACCCTGCTTCTCGAAGTTGTTGCAGTATAAGCATTAGATAGTCACCTCCAGGAAGGCATCGTCATCGTCTAAATTTTTTTCTCCCCGGCCCATCCCAGAGTGTGTTGAAAAACCGTCCAAACCGTCGGTATCGTCCGAAGGCCGATATTTTGGGATTTCGTTGTTTTCGATATTACCGTCGGCATTGGAAGGCATCGTTTTAATATCGTCAGAATATCGACGGGCCGGGAAGCTCGATTCTGTCGTGCTTTCTTCGGTTTGGACGATTTGGACGATATTTTCCTTATCTTTTTGGGTCCATTCCAAAATAATTAATTTTTGGTCCTGCTTACCCCTGGAAACGTCAACACCTGCCGCCTGTAATGTAGTTTTTAATTCGTTCAGTTTCCTGCTTAATGAGTTTGCCGCCTTGGGCCATCCCTTCGCCTTAGTATTGATTCTTTCTGATCCTGCTATCCCTTCAAGCTCTTCCAGTAAAGCAGATGCAGTCCCACGCCATTCTGTTCGGGTTTCCATGAGCTGCATAATAGCCGACGCAACTGCATTGTTGCTAATGGCTTCTTCGGTTTGTGATTCTTTGTTTTTGCGGTAAGCTTCCAGGAAGTTCTCTTCCGTTTTGCCTAGGGCCCTTGATATTGCCGCGCCCCACCGGGTAAAATCGGCCATATCAAATAAACCTGTCAGCCTTGTTTCCGGGTAAAGCTTCATTCCTTCGGCCAGGGTGTCGAATATACCGCCTAAAATACGTGGCTTTGCTTCTTCAAACCGTTTCCAGTATTCCCGCTCCTCTAACCTCTCACCGGGGGCCGGGGGTTCAAGAGGGAACAGCACCGCCCGCCGCAATAGGTCCGGCCGGGTCGCTACATTATTAATACCATTTATCGTGAAGCACCTCTTAAAGTTGTAGATAATATCGTCATCATCGGAATATAAAGCGCGCTTGCTATCACCATCGCCTGTAACAGCCGAACATATCAGATCCGATAATTGCGGGCTTATGCTCGATAGATTGTCCAAAATAACAGAATAGTTGTGACACAAATACTGCATAAACTCCTTAAAATCACGGTAACTTCTACAACTTGGGGCCGACGAAGGGTCCACCACATCTCTGCCAGCTTTCGCTGTCGTTGTCTTTGTCGCGCCACCAGGACCATAAATAACCTTAACGGTATGCGGTATGTCTGGCACAAAATCAGTAATGATGCTTACAAGGTAAAGCAACCTTCCTGCCTCGTCGGGTATATTCACGAATTCCAACAGTTCCCAGGGATCACCACCTTGCACCGGGTCCACCTGGGGCTTCATGTGGGAGTAACGCCGGAAAAGCGGGGGAAAATCCTTTTGTGAAACGATCTCCCAGCCGCCAGGGAAGATCCGCACCGCCCGCCATCCTGGATCGCCCAGGTCATAAAAAAAGTCTCCATCATGTTCTGTGATTCTTACGTTTAATTTATGCTTTCTTTCCGATTCCCAGGCCAGGGCCGATATGGTGTTAATCGCTGAATTTAGAGGTTCAGTATTCGGGCCGCGCCCAGCTTCGGCCAGGTACCTTCCTGTTAGCCACATTTTAAAAGCTCTACTTCTAACGGGCCAGCTCTGCAAGCTTCCATTGATAGGTAGCCGGGCAAAAGGGGTGTCGTGTTCGTCTTTGAAAAGCCCCGCAGCCTGGGCAATTCGCAATAATGCGTCGTGGTGGGTTTCCTCGGTTTCCTGCACAGTCGATTCATCGGCAGTTCTCGAAATCCGGTTCAAGTCGTTTCTTAAGACAGTTTTCCCGATCTTTGTTAGCTCTTTTAGATTAGTTAGATATGATTCCCGATCAACTTCTGTTTCAAGTTTTACAATATATTCCAGCGCAGTTTTTATCTTTGTGGTATCGCCTGGGGTTTCCTTGATCTCCTGCATGGTTAAATCCAGGAAATTGACAGCTTCCCGGCCTGCTTTTTCGATAATAGCTTTGAACATTTCCGGGCCGCGTTCTTTCAGTTCGTCGTTAACGTCTATGCCTTCCCGCAGAACGTAATTCCGCACCGCCGGGAATAATTCTTTTAACAGTTTTTGGGCCGCTTCCTGACCTCTGTTTTCTCCGTTTTTTATCTTATTGTCGTAGAGAATTACTATATCCTTATATTTTTTAAGGGCCTTCCTGTGTAGTTCGCTCAAGTTAATTCCCAGGGCCGATACAACCGGAAGACCAGCTTGCACAAGCGAAAAATAACAAAATACACCTTCAACCAGGAAGGCCGGGTCATCGCACCGGGCCGAGGAAACGCTGCTAATCAGCGGTTTTGTCCAGCCTGCAGGGTAAAGGTATTTTGGTTCGCCGCCGGGCTTGTGAAACGCAAGATGGGCAACTTTGCCATACTGGAAAAAGGGTATAATAATCCGCTCACCAGGCAAAAAAAACCCTTTTTCGTTAACAAGTCCCAAGTCCTGGGCCGCTTCCATGTCCGCCGGTTTCGTGTCCGGGCAATAACCCCAACCTTGCGTTTTTATAAATTCCTCTGTAAAGCCGCGCCTCCGCAGGTATTCCAGGGCTTTCTCGTTTTTCACCAGGGCCGCCTGCCAACCTTTGAGTAACTTCTGCAAAACTTCCTGCCGGGATTGCTCCTTCTCATATTCAGCCTGGTGCTTTTCGTCCAATTCCGGCCAATCAATTCCCAGCCAATCAGCCAGCCACCTGGAAGCCTGCATCAGATCCAGGTTCAGTAATTCCATCACCGTGTCTATCGCACTAAATCGTCTGCCGCAGCCGTGGCAAAACAAGTAATTATCGTTAACCTGCATTGAAGGGTTTTTATCGTCATGCTCCCTGGAAATGCAGGAGATGTTACCTTTCCCTGCGTGTTGAATTCCAAGGTCCGTCAGTAAGTCCGGCATGCTTGTTGTTTGTTTTATTACCTCAAAAAAATTTGGCAATTTTACCACCACCTATTCGCCGTTGCCAGTTTGACTATCAAGCCATTGAAGGAAACGTTGTTTGGGTACAATCTTGCGCCTTCCAATGGAAATTACTGGGAAGTCGGGCCGCCTAAACAGATCAGCGTAAACCTTTGCCCGGGAAAGGCCGGTTAAACGTATGACGTGTTCAGCCTGCAGGATTGCCGGTAGCTCATTGAAATCATTATACAAATGTTTCGCGGTTTTCATCTGCTTTCACCTCTCCCGGAAAAAGCTCCATTTCATCGAATCCTAAAGCCTCCGCAAGCTTCTTTCTCCACCCTGCATATGGGTATATTTTGCCAGTTTCAATGTTGCTGATCATGTTTTGCGGCACGCCAGATTTTATGGTAAGTTGATGCTGGCTTAATCCTTGTTCTTCACGAAACTTTCTCAAGTTATTTCGCATTTTTCACACCTCCAAATAAAAAAAGACGTCTTTCAACGTCTACCGATTATGTTTTTCCAGACTTCAAAAGGTACTGGGTCTGGCCTTCCATTAATGTTGTAAAGATTAAATTCGTAGGTTGCCTTCCGGTTTAATATTTTTATTGCTTCCTCGTAACATCTAACTCGTCTTTTTTTTGCCTTTTGCCGTGTCTTTCGAGGATTCATTCCTTTTCCACTCCTTTTAATAATATACTTCAACCAGCGTCCTTGCTTTTTTCTACAAGGTTCCTGGTAAACTCAGGTATTTAGTTTTCAAAGAACATTTTTCCTTGATATCTATTATAGAGCATGATATATTAAATGTAAAGTGAACCTACCGAATGTAACATTACATGGATACCGTAACAAGCGGTATCCAGAAGATCACAAAAAGCTGTAGAGATTATAGTTATAAAAGGAGTGAAAAAATGAAATATCGAGTTGCCTTTTACTTAAAAAGTAGGCCACCTGAAGAAGTATTTATGATTAATCAAGTCCCCAAGAAACCGCCTTCTCGTTTTCCGGGACAGGCCGCTTTAAGCTTAGTTAATGCCCAATGGAGTGGAGAAAAGGGTATTCGGGAGTTTATTGATAGGTTTGATGTTACCTCTATTAAAGAATCTGGAAGGGAAATTACACCTAAAACATCAGCTCCCAATTCTCTCGGGAGTGAATTTGAACTAAGAATTAGAATGGAACAAGGTATAATGAATGGTTTTATTGAGGATGTACTGTTGTACCAGCCACTTGATTATCCCGCTCTAGAAAGAGTGACTACTGACAGGAGGCTCGCTGCATTTATTAAAACAAGTGGGAATATCAATGACCTGGAGGATTTTTTCAGGCAGATATCAATATTGCCTTATGCCCGCCCTGGAAATGAGATATTTGCCTTAAAAGGGAACGATCTGAATAGAAAATTAAAAAAGCATGAAAAAGCATGGTTAGCCTTGAGCAATGATTATGAAAATGATAAACCTCGAAAGAACTTGGCGGATTTTTATGTTTTTGCTTGGAGATATGAAAGTGAGAACATCTTGTCAATTTCCTGGCTGGAGTTATTTCTCATTGCCGAGGCAGGGTTGAAAGTTAAAAACTGCCGTAAATGTGGAAATTATTATGTGCCTTGGCCACCCAATGCGCTTAACTGTTCTATATGTAAAAAAGAATACACATCGCAGGCTTTGTATCGAGAGAGAAAAAAAGACGAGAGAGAGGATAAAATGAAAACGATGACTGAAGAAGAAAAAATGGAGGAAATAGAAAAGGAAAGGGCATGGAGAAGAGACTATATGCAAACTTATAGAAAAAATAAGA
>PWUG01000018.1 GCA_003562605.1 Syntrophomonadaceae bacterium
TGGCAATACTTAGCTGTTCGGCAATATCAGTTACACGGGCTGACTTATTTTCCTGAACAAGGTTAAGAATTACCTCCAGGTAATCCTGTAGAGAAGAAGTAACCGGTATAGATTGAATCACTAAAATCAACTCCTTATCCGGTTTTGTTAGGCCTATCTAACTTAGCGGGCAAAGAAAAAGCCACCTTGTTAGGTTTAGCTAACAATATAAATATAACATTCCCTTCTAAACCTGTCAACATAAATATTTGTCATTAACTGTGCCTGGTTTTTAATTTGAATTTTACAACTTCTCTCAATTAAACAGCTTATATTACCCTTTTCTGAGCAAAGTAACTACCTGCAAGCAAGCTGATCAGTGCTGCTGCTGCCGCAGTGTAAAAAGGAAATATTGCTGGAAGGTGTTGCCAGAGAAGCCCGCTTAAAGGAGGCACCACAGCAACCCCAAGAGAATAAACTGCGAAGAAGAGCCCGATAGCGCGGCCGCGCCAGCCCGGCCGGGAATCTTCTACCACCAGGCCAAGCATACCCTGAAAAGACAGGCCAAAGCCGATGCCAAAGAGAATCAGGGCACTAAAAAGGCCGGAGGCATTATTCAAAGTGGCCGCTAAAACAAGGCTCAGGCAGAGAAAGATCAGTCCTAAATAACACCCCCGCCAGTCCTCTTTTAGCAGCGGTTTTAATTTCCCGGGGAAGAGTATCTGCACAATTATGGCGAACAATGCAAAAGTTGCAAAAAGCATGCCTGTTTGAGCAGGATTAAACCCAATCATCTCTGCGCGGGCAGGCAGAAAAGAAGCCAAAGCTCCCGTTGAACCCATTGTCCCAAAAGCATATAAAAAAGCGCTTAGCATATTGGGCCTGGCATATATTTGCCTGGTAGATATCCGGAAGGGGCTGGCATTCCTACTGCATGCCACCTGATTTCCCAGTAGAGCAGAGGCGGCTATCGCCGCTGCAAACATAAGGATAGAAAGACTGTAATATACGGCGTGGTACCCATAACGGTTTGCTATAATTCCGGCAACCAACGGCCCGGTTACAGCCGCCAGCCCAATAGCGGCGCCAAAAAATCCCAGCCGCGATCCATGAAAAGCGCTGCCGCCCTGCTCCCCCGTCAGGCATGCCAGGGCGGCGGGAACCAGCAGCCCACCCATGAAACCATGCCCCGCCCTGATCAAAACAAGGTGCATCACACTGTCTGCCCTGGTATAGAGCACTAAAATCAAAGAAACCCCAAATAAACCAAGGAACAATGGAAGTTTCCAGCTTCTCCAATCAATGGCAGCGCCCGCAAGAAAATTGCCAACGATATTAAAAAGTGAATATGAGCCGACCACAATACCCAGCATGAAGGGTGTTGCCCCAAGGGTAACAGCATAAGGCGCTAAAACCGGCATCTGGGCATGGGTATCGAAAAAAGTGGTGAAAACAATGAGGTAAACCGGTAGCAATAATATTACCCCTTAAGATTATTTTAAATAGGGCGAAGCTAAGCATGATTTACTTATTGAAACAACTCAATATACTGGCTGTAGCCTTCTTCCTCCAGCTGATCTTTTGGTATAAACCGCAAGGCAGCCGAGTTTATGCAGTAACGCAATCCTGTCGGTTGAGGCCCATCGTTAAAAAGGTGTCCAAGGTGAGAATCGGCTTCCCTGCTCCTGACTTCGATACGGACCATGCCATAGCTTGTATCTTCCTTCTCGACTATATTTTCTTCATGCAGCGGCCTGGTGAAGCTGGGCCAACCGGTTAACGAATCATATTTATCGATTGAGATGAACAAAGGCTCTCCGGAAACTATATCGACATAAATACCTTCTTCTTTGTTATCCCAATATTCGTTGTCAAAAGCAGGCTCGGTGGCATCCTCCTGGGTCACCGCAAACTGCAGGTCAGTCAGACGCTCTCGCAATTCACTCATTTCTTCTTCCTCCTCAATTTCAAGTATATCCACCGGATCTTCCCTATTGGTAACTCCCATTTCATCGCTGCAGCCGGCCGTAAAAATCAATAACCCGGCGGCTAGCATAAATAATATAACAGTGGAGTAAACGGGCTTCCAGAACAGAATATCTTTAGCCATTTTTACTTACCTCCGTTTAATTTATGAAGCTATACATCATACATTATTATATCATAATATATCAATATTTGCTATATTACCTTTTTACAACTCACGAACGGCGGGACCATTAAATGCTTGTATAATCCAGAGCATGTATAGGGAAAGGGCTATTATAAAAGGTGTGAATAGATGGACAGTCGTAAAAAACCCTGCGCCCCAGGCTTCGCTGATGTACCCCCAGACCACCAGGGGGTTCTCACGGAAGGTTTCTTCGATTAAGCCGCGTAAAAGGGTATAGCCAAAAACAAAACTCCAAAAAAGGTAACCGGGCTTATTATCTACCCGCCGGGCCAGGTAGTTGTGAATAATAAGCAGGGTAATTCCGATCAGCGAACCGTAAATCTGGGCAGGATGGCGCTCAAAGGCAAGCAAAGTTGCTTCACGGCCCAGTATTTCCTGGTTAAAGATATTCGCTATGCGTACCAGGGCAATGCCTATAGCAACTCCCGGAACAGCAAGGTCGGCCAGGCTGCGCCAATTCTTTTTTTTATAACGGCAGTAGAGCCAACTACTAATAATCCCGCCAAGCAAACCACCATGAAACGCAAGTCCGCCGCGGTCAATGCGAATTATTAATTCGGGGTTCTCCAGGAAATGAGGCCAGTTTGCAGCAACAAAAACAGCCCTGGCCCCAACTATTAGTGAAAGCATCAATATTAAAAAGAGATTAAAAATAAAATCTTCACTAAAACCGTTTTTTATGCCATTCTTACGCATGTAGTAAAAACCAACCATAACCGAGACAGCAAACAGAAAGCCATACCAGCGGACTGCAACCGGGCCAAATTCAAAGATAAAAGGGCTGATATCTTCAATATACATGTGTATACTCCTTTACAAACAATTATAAATACCCTCATGCTGAATTATCGTAATAAACCTTGGGGCACTTGTCAACACTGCTATTTTAAGCTAAACGAAAAAATAACCATCAATATAAAGCTAAATCATCATGTTTTGTTATAATAAAACAAACGTCAACTGAAGGAGATGTTATCATATGGCCTTGAAAACTGTTATTATCGGCGGAGTAGCCGGTGGCGCCTCCACAGCAGCACGCCTGCGGCGCTTAGACGAAAAAGCAGAAATTATTATTATAGAATGCGGGGAGTATATTTCTTACGCCAACTGCGGCCTTCCTTACTATATTGGCGGAACTATTAAAGTACGAGACAATCTCTTAGTGATGTCCCCGCAAAGATTTAAAGAATGGTTCAATATAGAAGTGCGGGTTAATAACGAAGCGCTGAGTATCGACCGTGCTAAAAAAGAAATTATTATCATGAATCAATCAACGGGTGAAAAATATAAAGAAAGCTATGATTACCTGGTCCTTTCGCCTGGGGCAGAGCCCCTTCGACCGCCACTGCCAGGTATCGACAGCCCCGGGATATTCAGCCTGCGCACTATCCCTGATACTGACCGTATTTATAACTATATCCAAGAATATACTCCCCAAAAAGCAGTCGTTGTCGGCGCCGGGTATATCGGCCTTGAAATGGCCGAAAACCTGCAGCACCGTGGTTTAGAGGTCACAGTAGTCGAACTGGCCCCCCAGGTACTGCCGCCGATCGATGCCGAGATGGCTGCACTGGTCCAGCAGTACCTGCGTTCGCGTGGCATAAACCTGCGCCTCGGGGACGGTGTCAGGCAATTTCACCATGACAAAAACAGCAGGCTAAAAGTTGAACTGTCAGGTGGAGAACTCCTGGAGGCCGATCTCGTTTTACTGTCAATCGGAGTTAAACCTGAAACAAAGCTGGCCCGTGAAGCGGGTCTGGAAGTTGAACGAGGGATCAAGGTTAATGATTACATGCAGACCAGTGACTCTTCAATTTACGCCCTGGGTGACGCCGTGGAAGTAACCAACCTGGTTACCGGCAAGCCGGCAGTTATTCCCCTGGCAGGGCCTGCCAACAAGCAGGGGCGTATTGTCGCCAACAATATCAGCGGCCGGAGAGAGCGATATAAAGGCACCCAGGGCACCTCTGTTCTTAAAATATTCGATATGACCGTGGCCACAACCGGAGCCAATGAACGTGTCCTGAAAGACGCAGGCATCCAATATCATATTGTTATAATACACCCCAATGACTTTGCGGGCTATTACCCCGGGGCAAGCCCGCTTTCCCTGAAGCTGCTTTTCAGCCCTGAGGGGAAGATCCTGGGCTCCCAGGCTGTCGGCTTCAGCGGTGTGGAAAAACGCATCGACGTCATAGCTACCGCCCTGCGTTCGGGAAACACAGTTTATGATCTTCAGGCATTGGAGCTGGCCTACGCTCCACCCTACTCATCGGCAAAAGATCCGGTCAATATAGCCGGGTACGTCGCGACAAACATACTGCAGGGCGATTATAAAACTATTGAAGTAACCGAACTTATTGATATGGAGGATCCATGTGCCTTTCAAATTCTCGATGTCCGCGAACCTGAAGAAAATGAACTGGGGAAAATACCGGGTTCAAAAAATATTCCTCTCGGAAAACTGCGCGAACGGCTGAACGAACTGGACCCGCAAAAAGAGGTTATTACTTACTGCAGTATTGGCCTGCGTTCTTACCTGGCAATGCGTATCCTTACTCTGAATGGCTTTAATAGGGTTCGAAACTTAAGCGGCGGATACCGTCTCTACCAGGCATTGCAGAACGAACGAAACAGTTAACGGGAGGTTCCTGAAATGGATCCCCCGGACATTCCCGGCCATTAAGCAACCCATATTAAGGGTTTATCCCTTTTTTAGACAATGCCTAAGGCCAGTAAAGCTGAAATCAGGTAACCTACGACAAGAGCGATACAGAAAACTGTAAAAACGTACAGGAATATAAAGCGGCGCTTAAAAACAGAGCTCATAAAGATAATACCGCTGATGCTGGTCCCGGAGCCAGATATTATAAATGCTATTCCGGCCCCTACCGCTCCCGTTGCGCCAATCAGCGGCGCTGCCAGGGCAATCATTGCACAATCTCCGCTGTAAACCGGAATACCGATAAGTGCACCAATGAAAA
>PWUG01000184.1 GCA_003562605.1 Syntrophomonadaceae bacterium
AGAAAAAGGACGGTGCAGTCACAGCATAAAAGAACTGGTTTCAACTAAGAAGTGGTATCCTGTCAGAGATATTCACAAACAGGCAGGTGACCCTTCCTGGACTTCACTCTTCGACTACAGTCATATTCTCGAAGGTGCTCCGGTAGATGCAGATATCGAGCTGAAGTGCAGAAAGTGCAAAACGCTCTTCCATACCAAGAATGCTTACTATATTGGCTACTCGGAGATCTTCTACGTCAACCCGGAAGAAAAGGGCAAATGTAACCATGACTTGAAAGAACTTAAACTGACGAAGAGATGTCACAGAGATTGATCAAATTGAAACCGCTAACAATTAAGATACTTAAATGTATACCCCGGAATGCTGCTGAATTTATCAGGCATCCTGCTGCCTTTCAAAAACAACTTCGGATCACATTCCATTACAGCATTAAGCCATTTAGCCCTTTGATACCCGCTGCTCGATCCGGCACCCGGCACATTGACATGATAACAGTCTATCCCCCTATCTTTAGCTTCTTTCCAGAAAGAATTAAAAACCTGCTGGTATGGGAATGAGGGCATAGAATTCGGCAGCAGGCTCCAAACCGAAGTGATCCCATTATTAGCAACATAATCACCCAAAACGTCAGCCAATCCTTTTTTTTGCCAATATCTATAAATCTTAGTTCCATCTTCCAGAGAATCACTCATCTGCAATTCATATCTCTTTATACCCTCGTTCAATAAAACAAGGCCGTAGAAAGCTGATACAATAAGTACATTAACCCCGGCTGTGTTACCTGCAGCAACCTGCTCAAGGGCCGTGCCAGCGGCGTTATAAAAATTACCCACATAAAGATCCAACGCCCTGGTTAAATGGGCGTAAGAGTTTAAAATGCCACTTAGATTGCAATCTTTATCGAAAAGCACCTCTGTTGCGCATACTCTTTCCTGCAATTCCGCACGCGCTTGCTGTAAACCTGTCAATGGAGGCGACCAATGCTCAGAAAAAACAGCTGCCTTACTTTTGCAGCAGGGAATAAGAACAAGCGCTTTCGGCCCCGTTTCCATACCATATGATACCCTACTAAACTCTGCTAATTCGCCCAGGCGGGCAAGCTGTTTATCCGTCAGCCTTTCCCCTTCAGTATGTTCGCTGTTCCACAAACTACTGTTCCTGATCTTCTCGCTTGCCGCGTAGTTTCCCAGCCACACATTTGAAGCTTTCTCCGGCATATCACCGGCAAAAAGAGCTATTAGACCTTCCTCAAGAGCAAGTCTTTCTTCCGTACTTTCGACTGCTATGCATGTATAGTAAAAGTTCTTCTCCAGGATTTCACTGACCCGGGTCTCCACACCATCAGGTGCTGTTTCATCCTTGTTGAGCCAGCTTTTCAGGCGAACTTCATCCGGGCACTCGTTATTAATGATTGCACCGCCAAGGTGTCTCCTAAAAACACTGGATTTCCTATTGCCCTTGTAATGCTGTCTGATACGACTTTTCAGTCTTCCGTAACTGCGGTGCGTACCTATCCGAACCAGCCGATCGAACCCGTCTGCATTGCTTTCTCCTATTTCGAAGAAAAAATAAATCCCGTTGTCAGGAAGCTGTCTCGTTTCACTAAAATAGTTAAAGCGCGGGAGCCCTGTTAATATCTTGTAAACTTCCCGTACCAACTCAAGTCGGTTAATATAGTTTTCCCTGACTTGAATGGTCACAGGTTCTTTGTCCTTTATTTTTCTTTTAGGAACAGCTTTCACCGTAGGGTTTTGATCTCCAAGGCGTTCTGATATTGGTTCTACTTTTATATCATATTTCGCCAGATAAATGTTCGACTGTTGGCCGCCGTTGAACCCCGTTCGTGGCAGTCCGGTTGCCAGGCTGATAATCATCTTCGGAGGATAACGTCTGCCATCGTGCCTTATTACATATTTCTGGGTTTTTCTTGTTTCCCAACCTATCCAATCAATACTGTTTCGGTAATCACTATCGAACGTTTTAAGTGCATTAATAATCTGCTTTAGCGTAACTTTTGGGATTGCCATTAGCAATTACCACCTATCCTTTTAACTGAGTTAGTAATATTGTAACCAATCTTAAACAGCGCAGACTGAGAAGCCGTCAACCACTCATTTAAAGACGGTTCTTGCGGCAGTAGATCAAACCTTGAACAGTTCGTATCAACCGATACCTTCAAAATCAACTCACTGATTCATTCTTCCAGTTCAATCAATATCCGGTAGTGGTCGCTTGGCCCCCATACTTTCTTGGCATTCAATGCTTTTACCTTCACACGATCGGCAATTACTTCCGAGGCTAAGAAAAATCAAGCTGGCGCTCAGCCGTTTCCGGACTTTTTATTTTCATGTGGAAGGGCGGAACATTCAAGCTGTCTTTAGGCAGTTTATCCGGCCAAAACTCAGCCTACCTCCCGCCATCCAGAGCTTGGGACCCGACAAAACACAAGCCCGAGGAGGCCATACGGTTTAATATTTATTAAATCAAAGCTCTTCAACCGCCCAACACTCATCTGTTAAATTCTCAGCAAACGGTGATGGTCTGCTACGGTGTGCAAATACAATTAATCTTCTCATTGCCCTACTGCAAGCTACAAATAACAATCGTTGCTGCCTGGCAATGTGCTCCTCTTTATCAGCTTGTGCTTGAACCGGCAAAGGAAGACGCCCTTTTTCTAAACCAACTACAGCAACTACGGGGAATTCGAGACCTTTTGCGGCGTGCATTGTTATGATTTTTACACCCGGCCATGTAATATCCACTTCTTTTGATTTCATTATCTTAGGCTTAAACTGGTTACCAAGCATCTCATAAACAGATTCTGCTTCCTTACGTGTTGGACACAATACCGCAGCACTTCCAGGTGTTGTTCTCTCCTGACGTAGAGCCTCAAATAAAAACGAGCTTAAACGAGATTTCATTTGATTTAAGTTGTCATACCGAGCCATTATTGGTGTATGTCCACGATATACCGCTTCGGCTTTAAGAGTTTCTTCATCGGCATCATTTTCAGGTGCCAGTTGCATTACTCCTGCCCATATTTCTTTTGTCGTTCTATAATTCCGGCGCAGTATTTTAACTCTTCCCCTAACATCCAAATCCTCAGCCATCTTAGTCCAAGAAAAACTGTAACCCCAGATGCTTTGGTTAACATCAGCAGTCAGATATACATTTTTTCTATTTTCACACAAACCCATTAAGAATCTAATTGCCACAGGTTTTAAATCCTGAGCTTCATCAATGAAAACATAGTCATAGCTGGGAGTCACCGATTTAGCCGCGGCTCTGAGGCGTTCACTGAACAAACATTGTCCCCTATCGCGAAGTAGTTCAATAAGCTGTTCATGCAGTATCCATAAATGTTGCCTCTGTATCTGCCCCAAAGCGCGACCACGACCGGACCTGTCTACAGCTAAGTATTGCTTAACTTTATCTAGATCCTGGCCTATTATCACCCAATCAATTTCTTCTATAAGAAATCTGCGGTCCTCATCTGAAAAACTAAAGTTTTTGATCTTCCCATTACAAAGGGCTATCGCTTCAGAAACAAGATCATCTCTATCAGTGCCCACGCAAATATCAAGATTCCCGAACTCAGGTGGTAAATGCCTGAAGGCCATACTATCAACTGTTCTCACATCAACTTCTGCTATACTATTTTTCGTCCCCAAAACACCTAGTAAATGCTCGGAAACCTTAACCAAGGAATTCGTAAAGGTAGTATAAAGTATCCTTGGTGGTTTATCTGCTTGAAAAAGCTGCTGTTGCCCAAGGCTTTCAAGTAATGATTTAATACAATAGAGCGTAACCGTTGATTTTCCGGACCCTGGCCCGCCTTTTAACAGCCACGGGCCAACCGGCCTGCTGTCACTGCTAAAGCGCGTGACAAATTCTTTCTGCTCTTTATCAAGTCTCAACAAAAAACTTTCCAATTTTCTTTTGCCTTCTACGGCTTCTTCAAATTCGAAAACATCATTTGCGATGCGTACGGGTTTTTGTGAAACTTCTTGGATATGGCTTGGCCAAAAGAATTCCATGATCCTTTCTCTTATAATATCAGGAACAGTATCATCACATATAAGATCTTCTTCAGTTTTAAGCTTAATTAGGGAATCATGATATTGTCGAGGGATATCCATCCTATCCAATAAATCAGGGTTCAGAGAAGTAGGTAAAGGATTATCTGGTACATAAGTTTCTTCTCTTGTCTCTCTTCTATTAAAAGGTTGAGCCACTTCTCTGATTTTTTCATATATATCTACTTCCTCATGCAGACTTTCTTTGTCATTTACAATACCTACTTCTTCTATCTCATTTAGTTGTATATCAAGCCTTTCATAAATCTTTTTGCGGTGATCTATCATAACCAAAACAACACGGTTACCTTGTGGACTTACAAGATAAACTAAACGATAATCCCGTTTTATTTTAACCCTCCAAAGCCCTTTATATTTTGTTAGCTTTTTTATTTTTGGAGGATCAGCCTTATCAGCAACAATTATTTGCTCTTTTATCTTCTGCTGCAACGCAAAACAAGCATCCCTTATATCTTTCGGCACATTTGCCAGTTCATAAGGGAATTTTTCCGAATGAGCAATTTCGATAGGCATATAAACACCACCTTTTCTACCTTTAGCCCAGGCAGTCTGCCTTGCGTTCATAACATATTGAATAGCTGTAACCAAAGTCTTCAGATATAGGGCTATCATCACCAACTTTTATAAGCTTGGTATAAGGGAAAGGCCTGAATAACTTGCGACAACCAATAACAAGATAAAGCGTATTGACTTTACCGTCCCATAATCCTTCATCTCTTGTTTCCTCTAAAACATGTTTATAGAATTTCTTAACTTCAGGATTTTTTTCTAGGCTACTTAGATTAATTCCAATTTCATCCAATAATAAAACATCCAGTAAAATAGCCTCATGGGTAATTAAGCTATTGTCTATAGCTTCAGGAGGGTCTATAGGCGTAAAGTAGATTGACCTCGGACCATGGTATTCTGTTGCAACCCAAGCAGATTTCCATTTTGATGTGGCCCTGAAACAAGTGAGGCCTTTCCGGCCCCTCTTTACAGCGCTTTCCAGGTATATCCAATGGTTGCGGGCAAAAACGGC
>PWUG01000283.1 GCA_003562605.1 Syntrophomonadaceae bacterium
GATAATCAGTTAGAGCTATTATGTCTGACCTGCCTCTCGAGAAGTAAAAAAGCCAAGTCCGATGACTCGGCTTTATCTTCATTTTGGTGGACCCGAGGGGAGTTGAACCCCTGACCTCTAGTCCGTCTAAAGCAATTTTGGAGCGGCAGGGTTGAGTTCCCCTCAGTGGTTTTAAGCCTTGCAGAATAGGGCTTCACGTGGTATAGTAAATTATGGCAGACTGAACGAGTTTTTCTCATTCTGGCGCAGTTGGCACACAAATCCGCACACAAGCGGGGGCTAGTAATGACAAAAAAACTTTATGATCATATGTTCAATCAATGGGAAACAGAGGCAAAATGCCCCAGTGAAGAAGATATCCCAAAAGAAATACAAAACCATGTGAAAGCAGTTGAAGATGATTACGATAACGCTTCCAGGGACGAAGCCGAAAAGATGTTCAAGCAGCTTATAGGAAAAGCAAAATTGGGCAAGCCACCTGGAGAATTTGTAAAAGACCCTGCGGCACAATTAAGGGTGCATTTCTTCGAGGCTATATGGAGAGTTGCCCCTGAAGCCTTTTCTTCCCTTGCACAAGATGTTTACCCACTGTATTCAGCAGCATATAATAAAACAAGACCACGAAAAATTAACCAGGTTAGGAAACGTAAAGAAGAAACTGCCTTTCTGATTAGTCTGCGAAAGTGGGCGGCAGAGTGGAATTTAACTCCTGACTGGGCGCAAAATCGTGCTATGCATATACTTGCGGAATGGCGTAGGAAGCCTGATATCCTGGGTAACAAACCAAAGGTGATAATGGTTAATGACGCCCCACTTAAGTTTCCAGAAGAAAAAACCCCTGAATTAGAGGATGATCCTCTTGGTTATGTTCACGGGCTATTATGGGATGTGTGGAGCTTACAACAAGGAATAATAGAATGTAAAACCCTTCGGGAAGCTAATAGAAAGGCCCGAACAGCAGCTTCCCTGCTAGAAAGCGCAGCAGAAACAACCCTTAGGTGGGAAAACCCTTGGATGGAAACAAAGGAAGAGTTTTTTGAGCGAGCAGATTGGACATTGAAAAAGCATATTACCTACAGGGAACTAATGTATGAAGAAGAAGGCTGGAAAAAACCTGTAGAGAAGCGAAACCGGAGCGGCAATCCTGCCCAGCATTTTGAATGGTTGGCGCTATACCAGCTAAAACAGCTAACCTATAAGAAAATAGCCATAATGTATCTGGATAAACAAGAAAAAAATTTTCTAGATAACCAGGATAAACAATCTATGAATGAGTATTTAGATATTAAACGTAAAAATGTCGAGAAAAACGTCAAGAAAATGGCGAAACTTTGCGATATCATGCTAAGAGATAAAGTTAACGCTGGCAGACCAAGAAAGCAATAAAACAATAACATAAGACATAAACACAGAAGGTACTTAAGCTAATAAATGCTAAGTACCTTTTTTTTATTTATATCAAGCAATTATAATCTAGTTGGAGGTGAAAAGAGCAATGACAAAATTGCTTAGTTCCTTACAAGTCGCGGAGATGCTGGGCGAAAGCCGTGAATGGGTTTATATGGCTGCCAGGGAAGGTATTATCCCGTCGGTACGCCTTGGACGCAAAGTAAAGTTTTCGGAGAAAGCTATCAACGAATTTATTGAAAACGGCGGCAAAGCCCTTCCCGGTGGATGGAGACGTGAGTAAAATACAAAAAGCCCGGAGTGGGCCGGACAGAAGGAAGGTGACAGCTATTGGCTTCTAAAACAAGTATAACAGAGCAGGGAAAAATAGTAAATGGCCTGGAGAAGTTAAAACATCCCCATGAAGTGACCGAGCTGCGCATACTGCATGCAGGCAAAAATGGCACCCTCAGCGGATACTATGATAATCTCCAGGCCCTTTTCAGGGACGCTCTTCAGTGGAGCGGGCAGGTGCCGGGGATTTACTTCACAATTAACCCGGTTAACCCTGCGCTGCTGGCCAGAAGTAAGAATAAGCTGACCCCCAGGGCGAAGATCACCACCAGCGATCATGACGTGGTGAAGCGCAAAGTCTTATACATTGACATTGACGCGGTAAGGCCCAGTGGTATCAGCAGTACGGATGAAGAACACCAAGCTACCCTGGACAAAGGCCGGGAAATGATGGACTGGCTGAAACAGCAAGGTTGGCCAGAATGTATCATTGCCAGCAGTGGTAATGGCTGCCACCTCTACTACAAGATTGATCTGCCGAATGATGATGCAAGCAAGCAATTAATTAGGCGATGCCTGGAAGTGCTGGCGCTTAAATACGGTGATGATGCCTGCGACAATGACCAAAGTGTATTCAATGCTGCCCGAATAAGCAAATTACCCAGGACCCTTACTTGCAAAGGAGACAACCTACCTGAGCGACCCCACCGGGAGGCGAAGTTCATCCAGGTGCCTGATGGAGACCTGGGGACCGTTACCCGGGAGCAACTCCAGGCCCTGGCCGATATGCGACCAAAACAGGAAAAGCCTAGCCAGCAGTATCAACAACACAGCAGCCAGTTTGACCTGGAGCAGTGGATTCACTCCCATGACTTAAAGGTATTAACTACTAAAACATGGCAAAATGCGACTGTATATGTTCTGGAGACTTGCCCTTTTAACCCGGAGCATGGCAAAGACAGTTCCATAATTCAACAGCCTTCTGGTGCCCTGGGCTTCCAGTGCTTCCATAACGGATGCAGCGGTTACACCTGGCACGATCTGCGGGACCTGCTGGAGCCGGGATGGAGAGAGAAAAGACGAGGTGCCCCGAATTATGGGCAACAACAGGAAACGGAACAAACTACAAAAAACAAACCATGGGAGAAATTGAAACCCTTTGATGAGCATACCCTACCTTCCTTCCCGATTCATTCCCTGCCCTCATGGCTGCGAGAATATTGCCAGGCCGTATCAATAGCAACACAAACGCCAATTGACCTGCCAGCAATTCTTTCGTTACCTGTATCATGCACAGCATTACAAAAAAGATATGCAGTATGTATGCGGCAGGGATGGCTGGAACAGTTGGCTTTATTTGTTGCTGCCGTTCTTAATTCCGGGGAGCGAAAAAGCCCTGTCTTTTCTCTTATGGTTGAACCCATAGAAGAATACGAACAGTTAGAAGTTGATAGGTTGGCCCCCTTGGTGGCAGAAAAACAGAACAAAAGAAGAATACTTGAGGAAAAGCTAAAAACCTTACAAAGCAAAGCAAGCAAGGCCGAACCAGAAGAAGCCGCCGCGAAAGAGCAGGAGGCGGCGACAATTGCCCGGGAACTGGTAGAGCTTAACATACCATCCTTACCCAAACTCGTGGTTGACGATGTTTCACCTGAACAGTTAGCTTCCATTTTGGCGCAACAGGGAGGTAGGTTATCAGTTCTATCTGGTGAGGGAGGCATCTTTGATATTATGGCTGGCAGATACTCCCAAAGCGGACAAGCGAACTTTGAGGTATTTTTGAAAGGTTATTCTGGCGACACATTGAGGGTTGATCGTGTTGGCAGGCCGCCCGAATACGTCAAGGAGCCTGCGTTGTCAGTGGGATTAACAATTCAACCGGAGGTGTTGGAGGGGCTTTTTGAAAAACCAGGATTCAGGGGGCGCGGACTTCTTGCCCGGTTCTTTTTCATCCTGCCAAATAGCATAGTGGGATTCAGGGATAACAATCCTCCACCTATAGATGATTCAATGCGAGCTATCTACAACACTAATATCAAGAAAATGCTGTCGCTGAGTAATGGCGAAGAAGGCAAACCCAAGGTCCTGGCGCTGTCTCGTGAGGCGGAATTGCTTTCAAATAAGTTTGCTGAATGGCTAGAACCTAAACTGCGCGATGCAGAAGAGCTGCACCTAATTAGAGACTGGTCCGCGAAGCTGCACGGAGGCGTGGGCAGGATTGCAGGGATCTTACATCTATCAGAACATATTGACAACCCAAGACCGGATGATACCAGGATCAGTGGGCAAACTTTCCAGGCTGCAATCGAAATTGGGAAATACTTAATAGAACACGCGAAAGCTGCCTTCATCGAGATGGGCACAAATATTGAACATAGTGATGGTAAGTACCTTGTAAATATCATCAAAAAAGAAGAATGCAAATTTTTTAGCAAGCAGGAGTTGTGGCAGAAAGCAAAAGGTAAATTCAAAAGAGCAGAACGCATGGACAAAGCCCTTGATTTATTGTGCGATCATAACTTTATCAGGAGCAAAGAAATGCTTGAAAGAGAGGGCCCGGGCCGTAAGCCAGCACCTGTTTACGATGTTAACCCTGAAGTTTACCACGAAAAGCCTGCAGGGGGCTACAAAGATGAATTTTGAATATCCTGTCCTATAAATACTATAATTCCTATAATTAGGCTTATCGCCTATTTTAGTCTTTATAGTAATTGTAGGATAAGGTTGCGAGGTGAGAAAAAATGAACCCTGAAGCGATCATTAAAGAGCTGCAGAGCGCAGGTTTTTCCATTAAGCTTGATTCAGGGAAAATACAGGTCGAACATCCCGATCCATGCCCTCCGGAGTGGGCGCTGCAAGCCTTGGGCCAAGTTAAAGAAAACCGAGAGAAGTTTATCTTATATCTTTCTCAAGAAGCCAAAAACAAGCAACCACCAGATGAAGAATACTTCGATAGATGTTTCCGGGAAATGCTGGCTGAAGTTACAGCCGATGACCCTGGTGAGGGATACCTGGAATATGAAGAACCGGAAAATCAGGCAGCCATCAGCCGCGCTGAATGTAAGCTGGGCGCAGCCTGGGCCCGGGCGCTTTCCGGGGACGAATCAGCCAGGGACGATTTCGATCAGGCACTAGAAGAGCTTAAGAAGAGTTTTCTGCTTTCAATTGATTCATACAAGAAGAAATAATTTAATTAAGACGGTCAGTGTAAAGGTGTATATACAGCTACGAAATTATCAGGTCATTTGAAAAGGGCGGTGATGACATGGCACGACCCTGTTCAATATGTTCACACCCACAGCGGGATGAAATAGACAGAGCATTAATTGAGGGCACGAACCTGGGAAATATCGTAACGTTACATAACGGTATAACGAAAATGAGCCTGATTCGTCATAGAGACAACCACCTCCCCGGCCATCTGGTGAAAGCC
>PWUG01000275.1 GCA_003562605.1 Syntrophomonadaceae bacterium
GCGTACGGACATGAACTTGTTTGACGCCCGTTTTGCAGCATGATCGTGGTGTACGTGTGCCGCAGAGTATGGATGGATATCTCCAGACCCAGCACCTGAGCAGTCCTACGGAAGCGGCTTGACACGGTGACAAGAACCATTGGCTCGCCGAGTTCCCAGGCAGCCTGTGTGAGCAGTATCAACTAGAAACTTGCAATATTGGATAATACTGCAGGATTATTGGGGTCGGATGTCGAATATATGAAGCATGAATTAGTTTAAAGACTATCAAGCCAATCAGCTCATGTTTGTGTCTACCTGTCAGGGCAGCTGGCTTCCTGAGGACCACCCGGTTAAGCACAGTTACATGGCAGAAATGCTTTGACTTGGCCTGAATGAATCGAGCTAGATATCTGGTACGTTAATTACAGAAATTTCTGGTTCGATATGGAGATACTCTTAAAGACAATTTTTGTGGTGTTGAATAAGCAGGGACTTCACCACCAAGTAAATGAAAATCGGCAGTCAGGTAGTGCTTATTATACGTCATATATTGACGTTTACCCCGTTAAACATTCGTTGATGAAAAGCTGTAAATGGAAATTATTTGTAATGATAGATATATACTTTGAGCCCAATTACGGAAAACTTTATGAGAAAATCGAAAATGGTAACTGTGAAGTATTTAGATATAGTAGTGCTTTCGGGAATGTTTACCATTTATTTATAAAACGTGAGATTCCAGTCCGTGTTAATAATAAGACATACTATGACCTTGTAACCCCATATGGTTATGGAGGACCCTAAAATTACAGAGTGTAAAGAAAACAAAAAGCAAAAGTTACTCAGAGTTTGAACTTGAGTTTCAATATTACTGTAAAAATAATGATATAGTAAGTGAATTCGTACGATTCCATCCTGTGGTTCGCAATGCAGGTGACTTTAAATATTGTTATGATGTGACGCATATTCGCAATACAATTGGGAACAAACCTTGCCGCCTTCGATGAGCCTTTTCAATCAGAGTTTTCAAAACGAGGGAAACAAAGCATAAGAAAGGCTTTAAGGGAATGGGTGAGCTACAAGATTACAGAAAGACCGAGTGATTATCTTTCTTTTGAGCAGCCAAAGTTGTTATAGTGATTATTTTACGGCGAGAAACCAGGGATATACCATTCTTCATACGAGGGACTCCGTGTTTTGTAGTAGTTTGCAAAGTAGGGATAATCGTCAGTAATGGTTACCCTTTCGGCAGGTGCTGGCCAGTCTGTATAAGGAATTACAAGGATTAATGGGACATCGAAGCCATTAAATGGAACCATACTATCAAGTTCAATAGTATAACCCGTAAAACGATTATACATATAAGGGTTGTAGAGATGTAACAAATTATTAAGATCCCATCTGGGTGCTCCAGTGTAGTCTACCCGCAGGTTTTGACCACTATCATCAGCCATGGTGATCGTGATTTCTACCCAATCGTTTAATATCTGTCCAACAGTCCCAGGAAAGTTAGCCGTGTCAAAGAGTACAATATCAAAGTCGTTCGATCCTGATTTATTCGTGACTGCTGCTGCTTCACGTGAGGTAGCAGTTCTGCTTCTCTTGATGGTATAAGTATAATTTCCTTTTAGAGGCCTCTTAATGTGAATATCATGGGTATGCCCAGCATCATTAACTCTTGCGGTGAACTTCATGGAAATGGATTCAAGAACACCGTTTACATATTCTTCCTGCAGTTTCATGTTCATCCCAAAGTCGTTGTAGTCGAAGTCAGGGTCGATTATGCTGTCGTTATAAGCGATGTAGGCTGTCCTTTCAAATGTGAACTTGAGTCCATCTTGGCATAGCCTCTCACCAATATACGTACATTCTTCGCCTTCTACCCACGGGTATAAAGGGGCATCTGTAACTTTCATGGTTCCGGTAAAGCTCTGGCAGTCTTCTGATATGGTAATCATAAAGTTAATCGTGAAATCTTCGACGGGCTGACACCATTCTCCTATTAAGGTATTGTTTTCGATTACTCCTGAACCTGTGTTTAGAGGATACTCGGGCCAATATATAGTAACGGCTGTATTTTCTTGTTCCATGTAGATAATGAAAGCGTTATCAAGAGTGCCGTCCATATTGCATAACTCTGCATCCCAGTAACCGGTCCAGAAGCATTCCGGGTCAGGGGGATCAGACTTCCATACTATCCACTCACCGTCTTTGTCCCAGTATCCTTCCAGGTTCTCCATGACCCAGGTGATATCCACGGGAGCATCATATACCTGCGAACGGATGTTGAACAACGTGCCGCCCATCCATAAGAAGAGGTTCTCGGGGTCTACCTGTAAAGCAGCACCTATACCAGCTCCTGCCTGTACACGGAAATCCCGGATGTAGTCGATGGTGAAGCCCTTGCCACCGATGATGAGCATATTGTCAAGTTCCGGGGGAA
Organism: Syntrophomonadaceae bacterium; assembly: GCA_003562605.1. The sequence continues at coordinate 2,426 of PWUG01000275.1, forward strand.
GTAGGGGATCATCCCCTGCGATAGCAGCTGACGGAAGCAGCGTCATAAGGAAAAGAAAGAGTAAGGTTAATGTCAAATGTCTTATCGATCTGTTGAACATCATCCAATCTTCCTCCTTTTGGTTATTCATCTTTCAACCTCAAAGTAACCTTGGCGGGGAAACTGGCCGGCGATATTGGTTTTGAGCCAGTTTGTGACATTTACTTGCTTCTTCTAAGGAGAAGTCACACCATAAACAATACAGGTGTAGGCGTGTCTGTTTGCAGTAGAGAGGTTCAAACTTCTACCGGCTCTTGCTCCGCTTTCCACATCACCCCTCTTTGGTTTTTTTGCATACCATGGATTCTTAAGAACCTCTTGGGGATAATCCCTGCTTCGCTAAGATCGGTTTTCTGGAAATTAAATATCCGGATTCGGCTCTGCTGCAGTGGCGATCAGGTGGTTGGAAACTACCTTAGCCCCCCTTACAAAGATTTGATCCATAAGATTCTCTTTTATACACCCCTTAAGCGCAACGGTATAGACAGAATTTCGGCCCTGTCCTTGCTCAGGCAGATTATATCTCCAGCCCACAGATGAACTTCACTCAGGCAATCTTCAAGCTCAAGCGGTCTTATCATCCAACGGTTTCTGCTATCTTGTAGCGCCTTTTCCATGAGCTTGCCTTCTGGGATATCCCTATGCTGCCGAACACTATCTGCATGATGAATACATGGTGTAACCTCTGGCGTCCTCTGTTGCCCTCAATCCCGGTGGACTTCCGCAACAACTTTGCAATTCCACTTGTTAATACTGTCATCCGTGGAACTCTCTCCTTCTTCTGTATAGTTTATGCTGCCCAGCAGGCTAGAGCCAGTCGGGCCGGCCTGCCAACTCTCAGGGAATCTTAAAAAATCCACATCATCTTCATCAAAATCCATGTCGTGCGCTCCAAGATAAAATATATAGCCAAAACTAAACCAGTAATCTGATGTAAAAGTTCCGGCGTGACTATAGTGAGTAGTCCAATTTTCTTGGGGCACTTCTAGCACGTAAATTCGTACATCCTCCACTGTTTCTTCCGGGCTCAGGTAGACACGGACGTCAATGATGCCGTCTTTCCTTTTTGTTGTGCCGTGACCTGTGTAAGGGATGCGTGTATCACCCCCGCCGTAGGCTAATCCTTCTTCAACCAATGAGTAATTATCAAAGCGTAGAGTACCGATCCCACGATAGCAACCAAGTTCGTCATCCTTGCCTAAGGGAATGTTCGCACTGAATTTTATGTTATAGGTTGCATCTGCCCATACATTTAAAGGAGAACTAATATATAGTTGTGTATTAGCATCCATTTCGAAAACAAACAACATTTCCGACACATCGAAGGGGTTGCTAAGAGCTGCCTCCACCTTGGCCAGGGGGCCTTCACCCTCCGCCTTTAAGACCACCCCCTGGTCCACCTCGTCATAGATCACGCTATCAAAGACCAGCCGGCTTTCCCCGGCAGGCAGGACGGCCCTGGTGGTGCCGGACAGGTTTCCTTTGCCCTGCTCCACGCTCAGGGTGATGGTGCTCTCCTCGTCGATGGGCCAGGGAAACTCCTCTCCCTCATCCTCCACCACCAGGTCCACGGCAACGGCAAAGGGCTTGTTGACCAGCTGGCCGGAAATGGGCTTCCGGTGCAGGGAAAGGGTCTCCACGTTTGCGCTCATGGCCCCGGGTGACCGTGAGGCGCCCCCTACCCGGAGCTCCACACACCCGAAGGGCGGTATATCGTCCACAGGCCGATCCTCGATCCGGGTCACCTCTCGCAGATGCTCTTCCGGCCAGGTAATGGTCACCCGTTTCCAATCAACGGTCCCTTTCAGCTCGCCGTAGGAGATACCGATGGCATAGCCGTGGAGCGACAGTACAGCCTGCGTTTCTAGCCTTAGGGCGTAGAGTCCCGGCTCCAGGGTGTGGGCAACAGTCCAAACAATGGTGTCCTGCACCTTGAGGGGCTGGAAAGGGTCGCCCAGATCCAGGCCGGGCGCGAAGTGTAAAGCCCGCTGAGGCTCGATCAGCCAAAGGTAGCCTTCGTGCACGGCTCCCGTGCCCGGCCCTGCATGGCCAGTAAGTCTCGTGAAGTTCATGACGCCCAGGCCCCCGTGGGCTGCTCCCCAGTGAAGGATATCCGGGATCTTCTCCATCCTGGCTATTTTTTTGGGGCTGATGTGAGGCAGCGTACGGGTTTTGATATAATACTCCAGGTCTACATCGGCTTCGAACTGGAAAACGTAGGTGCCGGGGCAGGGAACATGGATGAATTCCGTAAATCCTCCTTGACCGTACGCCAGGGCATGGGCCCAAAAACTGGCCCAGCCCTTCAAGCCCACATCCACCCTGCCGGTAGCCCGGGATTGGTTCATGAACGCTTCGGGGAAACCTCCAAAGGGTCGGGCTCCCCTGATCCGTTGTCTGACCTGCTGATCATAGACATAAAAGTCATCACTTTCCCCTGTGTATTGAGGTTCATCGATAAAGGGGGGCGTAATGGTGAGCCGGTTATCCTGGGATTGGAGTTCCACTTCCCGGGTTAACCCGGCCAGGGGCTCCGCTTCTATGCCCCTTTCAGGGGAAGTCAAGGCGGCGCTCTGGACCGAAGCGATACCTGTTGCGACCTGGATGAGCTCGATGTTTAGTACGTCCCCGTCCATTTCCTCCTCC
>PWUG01000072.1 GCA_003562605.1 Syntrophomonadaceae bacterium
CGAGGGCACCGTAAGTGCAGGTATGCGAATCTCCCCCCGCAATAACATCGCCCGGCTTGACCAGGCCTTGTTCCGGAACAACAACATGGCAAATGCCGCCTTCGCCAATATCAAAGAAAGTTTTCAAACCAAACTTCTTTACATAATGGCGCATCGCTTTCATCTGCATTGCCGCGTCAACCGTGTCTGCCGGGGCATGGTGATCAAAGATAATCCATACTTTTTCCGGGTCAAATACCCGGCCGCCCCCAAGTGTATTCTCAAACATCTTGAAAGCGCTCACTTTTTGATCGTGCCCCATCAAACCGTCAAGCCTGGCAAAAATAATTTCCCCCGGCCGGACCTGGTTAGCGCCAGCAGATTTTGCCAGTATTTTCTCAGTTATTGTCATGCCCATAGCAACCGGCCTCCTGCTTAGAAAGTGAATTCGCTGCTCATGTTCTTTATAACGGAACACTGTTCCTATTATACACCATATTCTTCTCCAGGGCTACATTCTCCTGCCCGGAGATGAAACTTTTTATCTGCCGGGTATAATGCCCGGCCGGCAATAGGCTGAGCCGCTGAAACCTTGGATTAAATTTTGCTGTTAAAAATATAATATGGTTCCAAATCTTGTTTATACCAGTCAGCATAAAAGTCAAAAACGTACGGTTTGAGCTTTTCCATGAATGATCCGGCCATTTTTTGTTCTTCGGACGGACCCTTTGATGCACTTGCGGCGATCTCTTTAAACAGTTCCTGCTTATCGATACCAAGCAGCTTACCGTTTTTGAGAACTACCTTACCGCCCACGATTACCGTTTTGACATCCGTTCCCTTGGCCCGGTGAATAAACGCTTCCATGATCGAAATTCGGGGATCCAGCCAGGGTCCGGTTATATTTTCCAGGTCAATCAGGCTCATGTCTGCTTTCCGCCCTTTTTCCAACTTACCCAGTGAATCAGAGAATCCGACCACATGCGCTGAGTTCACTGTGCCCATCTGGATTACGTCGTAAGCGCTAAGGGCCGGAGTAGAAAAGTCAAACCCGGAAACCCGGTGCAGCTTTTGAATTAAACGCATCTCCTGGATATAGTCTTCATCATCATTTATACCCTTGTCGTCAAGGCCGATAGCCACCCTCACACCGGCACCGCGCAGGGCCATCACGGGCTGAACACCGTTACGCATATTGAAATTGCAGCTGGCATGATGCGAAACAGAGGTATCGGTAGCTGCCATTAACTCTAAATCTTCCCCGGTAAGCCATATTGCATGGCCATAGGTAACATTAGGCGCAGCCAGGCCGATATCATTAAGGTGCGAAACCAGCGACTTGCCATATTTTCTGAGGCTGTATGCTTTCTGCAAAATGGTCTGCAGCACATGCAGGTGTATCTTTGCTCCGCCCAGGCTTTCAGCTTTATCCCTGATCTCTTCGAGCAAACCATCTGAACACCACTGCGGAGCCATGGGGCCAAAAAATACCTTGCAGCTATCGTTGTTATATTTTTTATAAACAGCGTCAAAAAGGGCAAAATACTCTTCTTTCACCGCAGTCTTATCCACGTTCATTGCTGCCGAGACACTCTTGCCAAGATCTGCCGGCAAAGTCCGGGCAAAATTTTCATCATCGTAGGTAAATCTGTTTTGATCACGAACGCCAAGTGAGAAGGCAAACCTGATCCCAACATCGTTGTAGCCCTTGATCACCTGCTCAATCTCTTCTTCTGCTTTCTGGGGGTTTTTTGAATTGTGGTAATGGTGCATTGTGGTGCAGCCTGACTCCAAATGTTTGATCGCAGAATAACAGGCATTTAAATAGGGATCAATATTGGTGTTCATAGCCAGATCAAGAACCCATTTTTCCAGGTAGTTATAACCTGAACCGGCCTGAAGCGGGGTCAGGCCCCAACCGTGGCTGTGGCCGTCGATGAAACCCGGCAGGATCAGTTCTTCACCGCTGCCGATTACTTCAGCTTCCGGATACTTAGCTTTTAGCTGTCCGTAAGGCCCGGTTTCAACTACCTGATCACCTTCAACAGCAACAGCAGCGTTATCAATAAGCCCGTCTTCTCCCAGCCCGGGATCTGTAAGCACATGTTTTCCCCGTATCAATAAAGCCATGGTGTCACCTCATAATTATTATTATTGCCCGGGCCGGGTGCCCGATGCGCCGAAACTGCAGCAGTTGCGGGTTATAAAGACTAACTGCCCGGTAAACTGAGGCAAAAGGCGCCGCCAGGTTTGGTGAATCGTCCACAACAGGCCGCTTAATCTTCAAGCAGATCCGCGCGCAGTCCGGTTTTGGCAACATATTTACGAATTAATTCCCGGCTTTCTTGCTCCATGAAGCCAATTTCAATTTCCGGGGCATTCTTACGATAATGTTCGACTGCATCAAGCATTTTTATGCCTCCTACCCCGGGGGCGCGCATGGCGACCACGAGACGGGCTATTTCGTTGTAAACAATGGCCCCCAGGCACATCATGCAGGGTTCAAGGGTTGTATAAAGAGTACACCTGCCCTTGTTGTTGTAAAGAAATTGTTCAATTTCGGACATAGCCTGCATTTCGGCGTGGGCAAAAACACTTTCCAGCCTGTTTACCTCATTTCTGCCCCTGGCCACAACTTCTCCGTCACACACAATTACAGCGCCAACCGGAATATGATCTTCTTCAAGCGAGCGCGCCGCCTCTTCAAGAGCCAAACCCATGTAGTAGCTGTCATCATTAGTGCTGCTCATAACCACACCTCCTCCCGGATATACGAGGTTCTAATTCCGCAATTCTGCTTTTACAGCAACAGGCCGGGCAGCCAAAGTGAAAGGCCGGGGAATAGCAGAATAATGGCCAGCGTTATGATACACCAGGCCAGGTAGGGCATCAGCGAGGGAATTAGATCGTGTACCTCTATTTTGGCAATTCTTGCCCCCATAAAAAGGCCAAACCCGAATGGCGGGGTAATACAGCCTATACCGAGGTTAACCACCGTTAACGAGGCGTAATGCAGCGGGTGGAACCCGATCATTTCAATAATGGGCACAAACACAGGGATGGTCAGCAAAATGATCGCGTTTGTATCAAGAAACATCCCCATAATTAATATAACTACGCTGATAATCGCCACGACCCCGAAAGGGTTCGTCGTAATGCTCATGATCAGGTCGGCAATCATGGTCGGAACGCGCAGCACGCTGAAAATACGGGCCATGGGTGATGCAAAAGCAACCAGGATCAACACGACTGCTGTCGTTCTTCCCGTATTCAGGAAAACATTAAGCAGTTCCTTATTTTTCCAGAGACGAAAGACAACACCGAGCATTAACCCGTATACAACAGCCACCACCCCGGCTTCCGTAGGGGTAAAGATGCCGCCGTAAATTCCGCCGAGAACGATAATCGGCATGATCAGGATCGGTATTGCCGTTTTACTTGTTTCGCCGAACTTTTTAAACCCTTCAGCAGAGTATATCCTCGGTATGTCAGGAACTTCCATGTGTCGGCCAATAATGATGTAATTAATAACCAGGTAGCCAAAGGCCAGAATAAAGCCCGGTATTACGGTAGCAATAAACAGTTCAGCAACCGATAAACCGGCGATGGTAGCATAAATCAAACTGGGAATACTCGGTGGAATAAGGATACCCAAAAATCCCGAGGCGGTAAGCAAAGCGGCCGACTTTTTTTTGTCGTACCCGTTTTTGTCCATTTCAGGCAGCATAATAGTGCCGATAGCGGCAATAGTAGCCATCATAGAACCCGAAATAGCCCCGAAAAACATGCTTGAGAGAACCACTACCGCTCCCAGGGCGCCCCTGACAAAACCGACTATAGCCTGAACCCAGTTAATCAGCCGGCTGGCTAAGCCAAACTGCAGCAGGTCTCCTGCCAGCAGGAAAAAGGGTACCGCAAGCAGGGCAAACATATCGATCGAGTAAAAAGATAGCCGGGCCAGGTACGCCGGGTTCGAAAATACAGGGTGATCAATCTGGAGAAATGTAAGCCAGGCGGCGATAATCATCGCAAAAGCCATCGGGGTTCTAATAAACAGAAGAATAATAAGGGAACCGATCAGTAAAATAACCTCAGACAATGCCGTCACCACCTTTAACCAGGATCCTGACCTTTCTGATCAAGAGCTCTATACTGTGAATCGCAATTAATACCCCGCCGACGAGAAGGCAAAACTGGGGGATCCACATCGGCATCTTGGTGGCGATCGTCATTTCATTTGATCTCATCACCTGGGGCACGTAGATTAAGGCAGAGCGCAGGTAGACTAAAGAAAAAGCTGCCATAACCAGCGCCATCAGGGTATCTGTGAACCTGACAATTTTTTTGCTGGGAATGAGAATGTCAATTACGTTAATCGAGATATGGTTTTCTGCATGCGTAGCCCAACCGGCTCCGATAAAAACCATCCAGATCATAAAGTAGCGGCCCAGTTCATCTGTCCAGGGCGCAGAAACTTTAAAAACATAGCGAAATAGTACCTGCAAAACGGTTACTATTGAGAGCATGATAAAAAAGACCACTATGCTGAAGTTTTCCGCTTTTACCAAGCCCTGGATCATCCGACCCGGCCAGCTTAACTTCTTTACCCCTTTTTCTGTAATATCAGGATTTTTCGTTTTCTCACTGATAACTTTTTTATCTGACAAAGGTATTCTCCTTTCAGAGACCAGAAGCGGGATAAAGCAAAACAGATGCTTTATCCCGCTTTTGCCTTATTGGCAGTTACAGGCCGAGAATCTCTTCCTCTATTCTCTGAAGCATCTCTTCGCCCCATACATCAGCGACATAGTCTTTCCAGATTTCGTAGCAATCCTGCTGCCACTGCAGCTTGTCGGCTTCGGAGATCTCGATAATCTGGACCCCTTCGGCTAACAGCATTTCGGTGTTGTTTTCAATTTCAGCAAACCAGTATGCCTCAGCAGCAGCCTGATAGTCAGGGATTGAATCAAGGATAATCTGCTGCAGGTCGGCAGGCAATTCATCCCAGGCCTTCTTGCTGAACAGCCAGTCTGACGGAGTGTACTGGACCGGTACGAGAGCAATATTGGTGGCAACTTCATGGAACTGGGCCGCAATCGACCAGATCAGGTTTCCAA
>PWUG01000274.1 GCA_003562605.1 Syntrophomonadaceae bacterium
ACGAATGACATTTCCATGCACTGGCGCCTGCCCGAAGCGAAGCCGCCGGCCATCTCCAGGGTTGAGTTCTTCTCGCAACTTTGGACGAAAACAGGGGTCCTGAGCGCGTTGTAAACCAGCTGAAGCGCCGCCGGCAGGTAATCTTCGGAAAATCCGTGCTGCCTTGCCGTTGCCGCAGCCCGCTGCTGCACCGTCGATATCGATGACCACTGCCCGAAGCTGCAGTCCCTGATCTCGTCAGCCGGGGTGTTCTCTAAAAGAGTATGCAGAAAGGTACCGGCCTCCCGTCCGCCCGGAAGCTCAAGTCCATCGTTCTGCAAAGCATCAGCCCGTTCGTCTTCCCCGACCGGCATTTCATCCGGCTGGGCCTCGCCCGCAACTTCCTCGTCCCGCCTTGCTATCCGATCGTCATCATCCGCAGTCGGTGCCTGCCAGCTCTTGCCCTGGCTCATCCGGGTGTAGCTGGTCAGCAGCACACCGCGGTGCCCCGGCTCAATCCGGCCGGCTTTATCGGCACTTGATTCAGGCATTTCCAGTAAGCCTTCTTCCGGCCAGCCTTCCAGGTCGATCTCTTCACTGTGCTCGCGCGGCGGCCTCAATTGACAGGAAGCATCACGCAAAACGAAACGGCTCCTGTCATCCAGACGGCCGCGTTCGCGCAGCAGGTCCAGCTGTTTCTGCATCTTAGTGTAAAAAGAGCCCAGGCTTCTATAGCCGTAACTGTCTGCTTCATCTGCCCCATCCGGGGCTTCCCCGAAGTAGGGCAGGTAGAGCTGCGACTTCGCCCGCGTAATCGCAACGTAGATCAGCCGCTGGTTCTCCTCGCTGTTCTCCCGCTCGATGGCCCGGGCTATTTCCCCCATTGCCCTGCCTATATGCAGGCAGCGTTTGTTATCCTGGTGGTAGATGCTCATTTTAATCCCGCGCCCGCCCGGGCTGCCGAACCCGCCCCCGATAAAAACTACCTCGGCCTCGAGGCCCTTGGCCTTGTGCATGGTCAGAATCTGAACTGCTTCCTTGTCTGTCTCGAGCCTTTGCACGTCTCCTTCACGGCCCTCCGGCATTTTCCTGCCGTCTATGCGGGCCTTCAGCCCGCGGGCAAGTTCGGTCAGGGTAACCGGGTGGGAATGCGCTTCTGCCAGGAGCAACTCAAAAAGGTGAAGATAGTTGGTAAGAGCGCGTTCTTCACCGGAAAAGATGAGCCGCCTCACCAGCCCCGAGTCGGTGACGATGGTGTCGAAGAGGCGTGACCAGGCATGCGCATCGGCAAGCCTTTTCCACTCGAGGAGCAGGGCGACCAGCGGGTGGCTCCCGCCGGCCTCTTTCCAGGCCGGAAGATCTGGGAGGGCCACCCCGAAAAATGGAGTTAGCCAGGCCGACATCCTGGCGGCGGTTTCTTCCGGTGAATCGATGGCGCAGAGGAGCCTGTGGATGTCCCCGGCCTCGGCGGTTTTAAATAGCCCCTCCTGCTTGTAGAAGGCGTGCGGGATGCCATAGCGGCGCAGCGCCTCGCCGATTTCCCGGCCTTCCCTGCCGGTTCGGGTCAGGATATAGATGTCGCTCAGCTTGATCGGAGAGGGCTCCCTATTCCTACCGCTCGTTAATAATCCGCCACCCGGTCCGGTTAGGCGTAATATTTCCTCGGCAATAAAACAGCCTACACCCCGCTTCACTGACGGGGCGGAAAGTTTTTCACCGCCGCCGTGCAGGTGAAGCAGGTGGACCGGCACAGCCGGCCGGCCTGCCAACTCGGCCCTGCGGGTTTTATCACCACACTCCACCGGTTCGTCGTAGCGGTTCAGGCCATCGAAGAAGACTTTTCCCTGCGCATCCTCAACCATGAGGATTTCATTGACCGCTTCGATCAGCGCCTCCGTGGAACGGTAATTATAGGTCAGCGGTAAACGTGCTGCGTCACAATTACGGGTAAGGTGGTTCTTGGCCAGCTCGTAGGTGTGCACATCCGCGCCCCGGAAGCTATATATAGCCTGTTTGGGGTCACCGATGACAAAGAGCCGATGATTACAGGTTCCATCGACAAAGATCCTCCGGAAAATTTCCCACTGCACCGGATCGGTGTCCTGGAACTCATCGACCAGGGCGTATGTCCAGCGCTGCCTGAGGGTATCTATAAGAACCCCGGCATCTTTGCCGGTTAATGCTTCCCGCACCCCGAGCAGCATATCGTCGTAGTCGATCAGCCCCAGCGAACGTTTCCTGGAAGAAAGCCGCATTTGCACGCGCGGCAGCAGTTCGTAGGCGAAGAAGCTGCCTTCCGGTGCCGCCCGCTTTACTATCTCATCCAGCCCGTCGACCAGGTCTTTCAACAGGTCCGGCGCCCCGGGCATGCCCGCTGCCCTGTTCAAATGGTCGATCTGTTTATTCTCTGCTTTGTTTATAGTGCACTTTTTATCCGCCCAATCGATAAAGACAGAAACGGTTTCCTGTGGGTTTACTGCAGCCTGCATCCCGGCTACCGCTGCAAAGAGCCTGTCCAGGAGTTTTTCATAGCCCCCGTGGGACAGTTTGTCTGTAAATAACTCCCGAATCGCGGCATTTAAGTCTTCCTGTGATGGGAGCTCTTTAGCTGCTTTTAACAAGCCCTGCGGATCCCATAGCGGTGTGATCGGGCAGCGGTCGGGGCATCCCTCCCGGTGGCACCTGTATAAAAGTTCCTCGAGTTCCTGCAGCGTATTTTCCCGCTCTATCCACAGCCTTAAGGCATCACCTGCAGGGCTCTCCTCTGCCAGCGCTATCCTTACTTCCTCCCGGAAAGCAAGCCCGAATATTTCAGCGCCGTCAACGTGTTCCTGCTCGAAAAGCCGCCCTCCCAGGAAAGCCTGTTCGGAAAGAACGCGCTGGCAGAAGCCGTGAATAGTCGAGATCGAGGCACCGTCGAAACGGAACAGCGCCTCGCGCAGGCGGCCCCTGACGGCATCGTCAATCTCCCAGTAATCATCGCTGCTTCCCTCAGGTATATCACCGGCCTCGTCGCAGACTTTCCGAATCAGAGCTCTCACCCGCTCGCGCAGCTCGCGCGTTGCTGCGTCGGTGAAGGTGACAACTAAAATCTCCTCGATCTTTGCCCTGTCATTTATGATCAGGTCCAGCACCAGGTGCTCGAGCGTGAAGGTCTTGCCAGTGCCCGCCGAGGCCTCGATTACAGCGTGGCCCTCTTCGAGTTCCGGCCTGGCGAGGATTTCCGGCCTTCTATAGTAGGTGGTAATCATCGCACAACCTCCAGGCTGATGATATCATCGAACAGCGGCCCAAAGCGGCGGGCTGCAATCCGGGCAGCCTCTTCAGCCGGCGGTGGCTCATAAGAACGCGGTGACGGCACCGGGCCCCACAGGCTGGAGAAACTTGACCATTCGTCATCGGCCAATTTTCTGGCCTGGTATCGGATATTTTCGCCATTCAGGAGCGGGCCGATTTCAGCTTCTGACGGTTCCGGAAGCAAGCAGCCCTTTTTACCTTTTTTACCGTCATTTAAATCTAACAAGCGGTCATAGTATTCTAAAACAACGGCCTCAACCGGCATCAGGTAGGCGTGAGTTTCCCCCAGCAGGTCCACAGCTACAGTGGCGAGCCAGGAGCGGGCCCGCTCTGCGTCCGGCGGCCGAAGCCGCATGCTTATTATCCCGGTTTCATCGACACCTCCCGAGTAGCAGACCAGTATTTGCCGTTCACCGCTTCCGGCGGCGTTTACGGCTGAGAGCAGGGTCTGGTCGACGATACCCCGCAGAAAGTGACGGAAGATGCCTCCCAGTGATCCCCTGCCCTTGTTCGAGGGCGGCTTTTTGGGTTGGAAAGTTATTGAAACCAGCGGGTTTTCAAGCAGTCCCTCTGTCAGGCCGCTGATCCGCACCGGCGCCACATGTTTTTGCCGGTCCGGTCCGGCAAGTTCTACGCTTAAAGCCAGCGGATCGAGCACTTTTTCGGTGGAGCACTGCCGGCCGGAACGTCCGAGGCGGACCCGCTGCAGAAAAGATGGGTTTAAAGTCCCGCCGGCATCCATATTCTCGACACCTGCAAGCCCTCCCAGGAGTGACCGCCAGCCGGCGAGGATATCCAGGTGCTGTTTCTCTATAACTTTTCCCAGGGCGCCGACAGGTATCCGCCCTGCCAGGCGCATCCGCGCTGATCGCTCCCTGTAGAGCATTTCCGGATCAAGGCCGCTTGCAGCGGCAGCCAGGAATACTTCGCGCAGAAGGGTAGTTTCAGTCAGCCTGTCTACCTCGAAATCTTCTTCCTCCCGGTCGGCCAGGTCTTCTTCCAACTCGCTGAGGCCCAGCATCGCCGAGGCCCAGCCCTGCATGGGGCACTCGAGGAAACGTCTGAGTGCTGAAAGCGAAAGGGCGATCGGCGCTTCGATTGCTCCTTCCCCGTCAAGAGCATAACCCCTGGCCGTCGCCGTGACAGAGGAAATGGCGGGCGCCTCCCCCGGCAGGGCGAGCATCTCAGAGAGTTTTGCCCAGGCCTCCGGCCCGGCGGCGCGCCGGATCTTGTCAAGCTCAATTCCGGGCCCGGCCGTCAGATTAGCATGGGCCTGCCAGTCCCGGGCGATTTCCTGCACTTTTGCTTCCACCCGTGCCTCATCTAAAAAGGTTTCCCTGCCATCGAACTGTTCATCGAAACGACGCAGGGGCGGCTCAATGCGCAGGGACTTCACCCCTTCCTCGCCCAGGTAGCCGTGCTTCAACATGTGCATCAGTTCCTGTACGACAGCCGAAGGCTGCAGCGGATCGCCGGTCTGCTCATCCCTTCTGACATAAGAGAGGTAGAGCCTCTCACGTGTGCATAAAAGGGTTTCCAGGAACATGTAGCGGTCGCGTTCTGAGGTATCGACATCGCCTGCGCGGCGCCGGGCGGCTCGAAGATCCAGAGCGTCCCTTCGCCCCGAGGCCGGGAAGAGCCCCTCGCCGAGTCCGAGCACGAAGACCACCCTGAAGGGGATTGCCCGCATGGGCAGGAAAGAGGATACAACCACACCCTCGGCCAGGTACTGTCCCCGGCTGCCGCTGAGAGATTCGATTGCGCGGGAGGCAA
>PWUG01000289.1 GCA_003562605.1 Syntrophomonadaceae bacterium
AAGCTGGGGCTTTCGCTTTTTAAAACTGTAAAAGTCGGGTTATAGCATAAAATATCTTAATAGGAATAATTATTATTTAATAAAATATTCTTATTATAGATCTAAACTTTTTGGGAAGGAAAGAAGGCTTATCAGGGCGTATAATGTTTTAGGGTGTTAAGGCTGCTAAATAAGCAGGTGATATATGCGAGATAAAATCTGGCTTTACATGTTGTGCCTGGCTGAAATCGGGACAATGCTGGTATTGCTTAACTATTCAGCTGTTCTACCGATTATCCAGGAAGAATGGGGCCTCTCTAACACCCAGGCAGGCTTGATTTATAGTTCCTACCAGGTTGGTTACATAATCCTGGTTGTGGTTTTGTCCACGTTGACCGACTATGTCGATGCGAAAAAGATATATGTGGTTTCCGCCCTGTGGGCGGGGATTGCAGGAATATCTTTTGCCCTTTTTGCCAATGGTTTTGCTTCCGCCCTGATCTTACGCTGTCTGACCGGGGTTGGCCTGGCAGGCACATATATGCCGGGCTTGAAGATGGTTTCGGCTAAATTCAGTTCAAAACGCCGCGGTTGGGCAGTCGGTTTATACGTCGGGGCTTTTTCATTGGGAACGGCTTTATCGCTGCTTTCCAGTGGTGTTTTAACCGGGTTGTTTGACTGGCGTACGGCTATATTTGTTACTTCGCTGGGTCCGATTGCCGGAGGACTGTTGGCTGCAGTTACTTTAGATAACGTACCGCCACTGAGGACGGCCAATGAAAAAGGATCGTTCAGGCAGGTTTTCAGTAATCGGCCGGCGCTTCTGGTTATGGCCGGCTATGCTGCTCATATGTGGGAAATGTTTGGGATGCGCGGCTGGATCGTGGCTTTTTTTGCCGCGGCGTTGGTTAGCAGGAACATGGATATGGCAGTGGCTACAAGTTACGGAGCAGTTTTTTCTGCAGTGATCATCATGGTGGGCGGTTTTTCGACGGCCCTGGCCGGCACTATGTCCGATCGTTACGGCAGGGTGCGAACAATCCAGGTGATCATGTTCTCCAGCGCTGTCTGCTCGCTTTTTTTCGGTTGGATCCGGCCCTGGCCGGCGGTAGTGGTGGTCTTGATCAGCCTGGTTTACGGGATCCTTGTGACTGCAGAGTCATCAGTTCTTTCCACCTCAGTTACTGAGCTGGTTCCCTTTGAATCCCTGGGCAGCGCGATGGCAGTGCAGTCACTTTTAGGTTGGACAGCGGCAGCGGTCGCACCTGTCGTTTTCGGTGCGGTACTCGATTTGACTAACCCTGAACAAATAGTGGCTGAACTTGGGTACACTCCATCCTGGGGCCCTGCTTTTACAATCCTGGGTTTGGGGGCATTATTAGGGCCTCCAGCTGTAAATTTGGCTCGAAAACTGAGTAATTATGAATACAGGTAGCCCTACTATGATTCCTTGCCTTAAGAGATATATGACAGCCAGATTGCCCTCCTTTAACCGCTTCAATTGTTTTTTAATCTAACTGTTTTTCAGCTTCGATCAGTTTAACTACTGTAAGAAGCAAAGGGTGGTCGGTGACATTGGTAAATCCGGCTATTTTTGCAAAAACATCGGTGTCATGGGTGATCTGTTCGCCTGTCAGACGGTAGAGCGGCCCGGACAGGGCGTTAATCAAAATTTCCAGTTTTCCCTTTGGACGGACATGCTCCAGCATTAAAAGCTGCCCGCCCGGCTTCAGAACCCTCTGCAGTTCCTTCAGCCCCTTGAGAGGTTCGGCCAGCTGGCAAAAGAGAAAAGTGGTAACAGTGCTGTCAAAAGTATTGTCAGGAAAAGGCAGGTTTTGCACATCTCCTAAAACAAATTCAACGTTTAATCCACTATTCCAAGCTCTGCGGCGTGCCCTATCCAGGAAGTGAGCATTTATGTCCAGGGCAGTTATCTTGTAATCTGATTGATAGAATGGTGTATTTAACCCGGTGCCTGCTCCGGCTTCTAATATGCGGGGCGGCTCGACTTTGCTCCAGAGCTGACCCCTCCATTTTCTGATCAACAGGGGCTCAAAAGCCGCCATAAAAAAGTCGTATGCCGCAGCAGTAAATGCACTGTCCTTCATCTTCTCACCCCAAAAAATCTTAATAATGATCGAACAAGCAGAAAAGGTATCTGATACCTTTTCTGCTTAGAGCTTCTGATGATATCTATGATAGCATATTTTGAACTGCAGGATATGGCGGCTTTTTGCAGAATTTTATAAACAACTACAAGGGAATAGGAGGGATCGCTTTGGAAGTCAGAGCTCCCCGCTGCAATCACCCTGAAGCGATAACCAATATACTGGTGAAGATTATCGAGAAAACCCCCACCGGCGGCGCTACTATTGAAGAACTTGAAGAAGCATATGAAGAAGTTAAAGGTACGATTCCATCCCGCAAGACAATATACCGTGCTCTTGAACGACTTGAACTGCTTTTTGACCCGTTAGCCAGGGGAGAAATCCCTGAAGAGGGGGAAGACCCCGATGAAGAAAAGTACCCCTGGCTCGATGAAAATCTTCCCGGTCCGCTGGCCGGAATTAAAAGGATTAAACGGGATCGCAAAACCTACTACCTCTTTGACGGGCAGCAGGCGGTACCGGATTTTAATATTAACGAGTCGCTTTACGCTGCGCTCAGCTTATACCCGCAGTACCGCGGTATGCTCAAAGATGCTTATCACAAAATTATGCGAAAACTGCTGGCGGAAACATTGGCAGGTGTAAGTATTTATAACCTGCTGATCAACGAGATAGAAAACCATGTTCATGTTGCAGAACCGGCCCCGGCTGACCCAAGCAAGTTTGCCAATATGGTCAGCGAGATTTTTAGTGCTCTTCGCTACAGGAAGAGATTGAAGATAAGATACTTGCGTACTTATGACGGCATAGAGACGGAGCGGATTATAGAGCCATACGGTTTGTTAAACCGTTTCAATAATTACTACCTTACAGGCTACTGCCTTAGCAGCAAGGGCAACCGGATCTTCCACATAGTTCATATCCGGGACTTAAAAGTAATCCAGGATTCAAAATACAAAATGCCGCCGAGTTATTCGCTGAAAAGGGCTTACAGTCAGGCCTGGGCAACCTGGACTTCCGAAGGCGGAGCTATGCTTGAAACAGTGCGCCTCTGGGTATGCTGTGGAACCGCAGAGCGTTTCCGGGCGATCAATTTCCACGATTCGCAGCGGATTAAAGAGCTTGATAACGGAGAAGTCGAAGCCGCCTTCCGCCTTACAGGTGCAAATGAAATGGTCCCCTGGATCGCCAGCTGGGGTCCGGATATAAAAGTTCTTGAACCAATTTGGCTTCGCGACGAAGTGACTGGTTTCCTTGAAAAAGCTTTAAACAACTATAAAAATAAATAAGTTAATAAAAAGTCTCAAACACCTTGTTATTTGCTCATTAGTTTTCGTATGGCTTATGAAGCCGGCAGAAACGGGGGGCTTGGCGCTTGGAGATAAGAACCTATGATCTGGTTTGTATCGGGGGTGGCGGAGCGGCCGTACTGGCTGCAGTCTATGCTGCCTCTGAAGGTAAGTCTGTCGCCCTGGTAACGAAAGATTACCCCGGCGGTGGCAATACCCGCCTTGCTGTGGGGATGACTGCCTGCCCGGGTATTCTGGATAATGATAGCGCAGATATATTTTCTGCAGATCTTCTCCGCAGTGGCGAAGGTATAAATGAGCCTGCAGCTGTTAAAACTTTTGCCGGCGAGGCCGCCCGCCATGTAGCGGCGTTGGAAGAACTGGGCCCACTTTTTCGTCGTGATTCAAACGGGATTTTTAGCCCTGGAGTAGTAGCGCAAATCGGGGGACACAGCAAGCCCCGCTCCATCAAAAATTTGGGGGGCGGAGTTTCGCTTGGAGCAAGCCTGAAGACTGCTCTTTGGAGGTATGGTGTTACTGTCTACAGTTATACGGCAGCCCTTGAACTTTTAAAGGTTCAAGGCAGGGTTATTGGTTTGCTGGCCCTGGATCTGAGGACTGGTATTTTCCTTGGCCTGGACTGCTGTGCGGTGTTAATTGCGACAGGCGGGTGCGGCGCTCTCTATTACCCGCATACTACAAACAGCCGTGGAGCAGTCGGTGATGGCCTGGCCCTGGGTTTAAAGGCCGGGGCTGTATTATGGGATATGGAACAGGTCCAGGCAATACCTTTTGGCCTGACCCGGCCTCGCTCGATGATCGGTGCCCTGTGCGGGGAACCTTCTACTGCAGGTCCTGCCGGGCGGCTCCTGGATGGTTCCGGAGATATCTTGATCGATGGTGGAATAAACAAAATGACCCGGGCTGCTGTTACCCGGATCATGATGTCCGCTATAACTGAGGGAAAAACTGATCCTAGCGGAGGCCTGCTCCTGGATTTAAGGCCAAACTTATCTCTTGCTAATGGAGAAAGGATATACCGGGCCATTCGGAGCAATGGAATTTTCAACATTATAGGTATTGCATACGGCACAAAGGCTTACCATTGGGAAGAACCCTGGAGCATTATGCCTACATATCATTACCAGATGGGAGGTATCAGGGTTAACAGGCATGGTGAGACAGGGGTAAGCGGTTTGCTGGCGGCTGGTGAAGTTCAGGCTGGTTTGCATGGCGGCAACCGTCTCGGGTCGGTGGCTTTGAGTGAAATATATACTGTCGGGACCAGGGCGGGTATAGCAGCGGGCAGTCATAATATCTCCCGGAACATGGCTTCTATCAGTAGGGTAAATATTAAAGGCTTATTCCGGGAATTGGCTAAAGGATGGAAAGAAATATTCAGCGGTAAAGGGCAGCATAATCCCGAAAGGCTTCGCGCTGATTTAGAAGGTTGTATGTGGCAGCTGGCAGGACCGGTTAAGAAAGAGGCCACACTTCTAAAAGCTTTAGAAGAACTTGACAGGTTATCCGCAGAGAGCAAAAACCTCAAGATTAATCAGGAAAAAGTATTTAACCGGCAAATCCTGGACACGGTAGAACTTCACCTGATGCTGCCTGCGGCCAGGGCTTTAGTTCTAAGCGCCCTCGAACGAAAGGAAAGC
>PWUG01000092.1 GCA_003562605.1 Syntrophomonadaceae bacterium
AGCAGCTTATAAAGAATATCCATTGCCAGTAAAGCATTAAAAAGCCCGATCACAAATCCGAAACCGAAACGTTTGCTGATGTCACTATATTTAACTGAACATACTCGTGCCTGGCCGTAGCCGGCCCGATCGACGGTAAGAGCCTGGATCGGGGCATATAGGCCATAACGGCAAGGGCCGCAGGCCCAGCCCTGGAAGAAAACTGTACCGTTATCGCCGGGATTGCCGTTCGACTGCAAATAACTTAAAAAATCCTGCAGGTTTTGAATAAAAGGAAGGCACTCTTCCCCGTTTACAAAACGCTGGGCTAAAGAGAGATCACCGCCGTTTCCGCGGGGCAGCACCTCCGCTTCAACCCCGTAACGCTTAAAAACAGTTGCAATAATATCGGAATGATCTGTCGCACCGGGAATAAGAATTTTATTCCAGTCATTTTCGGAAACTGATCGTGTCTTCGAGAAATACTCAACAGGCTTGCGGTACTCTCTGTTTGAAAGGCAGGTATTTCTAAAAGCTTCCAACCTTGTAATCATCCCTGCCGCGGCAGTGTGCTCATCAAGCGTTAGACGGAGATAATTGGTCATTCCGCTTAAATAATGGCGCATCATAGCATTCGGACCACATTTAAAGGGATCCAGGAAAATCAAATTCATCGGAGGCAAGCCTGTTTCATTGGTCTTATCGTTTAAGAAGTTAATTAAAATTACAGTGGAAAGCATCCTCTGCAGCTGGGCCGGGTAGATATTTTCCAATCTCCCGACTTGTTCCTGCAGGTACGCTTTAAATTCAATTTTATAAGGATCCAGGTATGGAGACTCAATCTCTCCTTTGAACCAGGCATGCAGGTAATACAGAAAATACTCATGTGGAACAGCCATTAATTCGCTTTGCCGCGCATACAGCATCGATTTCTTCGATATAAATTCATCGTATAGAGTATAGCCACGGCTTAGAAAAACAACCACAGCCAGGTTGGGCCGCTCTTTAAGGTCTTCAAACATTTTTCGTGCTGCAGAGATCATTTTACTTCTGAACTTTTCCTGGGCTTTATATGCTGACTGTAAAGATTTTTCCAGCAATCTTTCATTGTAACTGTGCCCGAGGACTTTTTTTGCCACGTTCCTAAGCTGCTCTTTTACATCGGCTTGTCCAGACCGGTAGTTAAGCCGGGCATAAAGCGCCTTCTCAGCATCAAGATTAATGGAATTTACCACAGTTCCCCATAAAGTCTGGAGAAGTGGGCAGACAAAAGAGCGCGGCCATTCCTCAGCCCAGGGTAGCGCTTCCATGTCAACAACTTCAGGGAGAAATACGTAATCAGGGTTAAGTTCTTTCAATTCCTGGTAATGGCCGACAATTATTTTCATTGGATAACACATTTCGGAATCAAGCATAGCTTTGCCTTTTTGCAGTGTATCTGACGTTGTTGGATCTGAGAGTACAACTCTGCATCCGAGTTCACGGAAAAAGGTCGACCAAAAGGGAAAATATTCAAAGTAAAGCCCACTGCGTGCAATTCCCACGCTGGGGCCGTCACCTTCTTCTTTGCTTGATGACTGATCCATTAACTCAGCACGTATAGTGCTATAATCAGGCAGTTTATAAGGATCTTCCTTTTTTTCGATACTGGAATAACGGCCGCAGCGATCTCCATAAATAAACTTTTTGCCATCGGCAAAGCTGATTATATTTAACATGCAGTTATGTTCGTGTTTGCATTCTGCACTGCATGTTTTTTTACTATTCGTGAAATGCCTGATATGGGTAAGGTTACTGAATGTGAAGTCACCTTCCCGACCCATTTGATGGAACTGCCTGGCCATCAAAGCGCTGCCCAGGGCGCCTGTTAATTCTGGTTCAGGCGGAACATAAACGGTCTTCGCACAAATTGCAGCAAGGGCAGAAGCCAAAGCATGGTTTTTCGCAGTTGCACCGGCAAAGACAACCTTACCGTTAAGGGGTCTTTTATCCACTGTTTTACTAAGATAATTTTGGGCCGAAGAATAAGCAAGGCTGGCCAGCTGTTCCTCAAGTGGCAACCCCCGTGCTGATGCAGAGGCAAGGATTGATTGCGAAATCAGTGTGCATATATCGCCAAGATCGACCGCGTAATGAGCTGAAAAGGCTTTCTCAGAAAATTCTTCTTTGATCTTAATGCCGAGTAGTTCAGCCAGGTTTTCCAAAAAAGTACCGGTCCCGGCAGCGCAAACCGGATTCATACTGTAATCAAAAAGAATGCCGTTTTGGAGCTGAATAAACTTGGAATCTTCTCCACCGATCTCTATAATAGACAAGATCTCTTCATCCTGAAAAAGATGCTTGATACCTTCCGCCTGGCAGGTTATTTCGTCGACGGCATAATCTGCATTAAGGATTTTCTGGGAAAGAAAACGTCCTGAACCGGTTGTGCAGGCAATAATCGGCGAGCTGCCTATCAATTCTCCATAGCGATCTTCTACCTGCTTCATTAGCTCCAGCACTTGAAGAGCAGGACGGCCGGTTGTCGGCAGGTAAACTCCGCCAATTTGCCGGCCTGAATGGTCAATTAAAACACACTTGGTAGATACAGAGCCGCAATCTACACCGAGGTAAATTTGCGTCAGATCATATTCACCTGTTTCGGTATTTTGATTCATATAACAAACCTGATCCGGATCAAGTGTTGGCAGGGGGTATTCGGGATGATAAGCCGGAGTTACAAGTTTTTCGTTAATAATATAATCTGTCTCGATTGGGATGCCTTTTACAGCAGCGCCGATGGCATTGATGTACTCGTGATTATCTGGAACCTGAACGGTAATCTTTTCCCGTCCGGCATATTCGGTAAGGTATTTTAGGACCGCCTGGTTATTGGCCACTCCTCCGACTGCAGCCAGTCGGCCGGGTCCCGTGATCCTGTTTTGAGACACGCTGGTAAATACGTTTTCCACCAGGGCCCGGGCCATTCCGGCTGAAACGGCGCTTTGAGTAGCTCCTTCGTTAATGGCATGGGTCATGTCGGACTTGGCAAAAACTGCGCAGCGTCCCGATATTGGTACCGCCGATTCTGCTTCTACAGCGATTAAAGCCAGTTCACGGTCATTGTAGCCCATCCTGGTTGCCTGTTGATACCAGAAAGCGCCGCTTCCGGCAGCACATTGCCCGTTACGGCTAAAATGGATAATCTGTCCGTCAGCATCCAATTCCAGGTAATGCATATTTTCATGACCTAAAGAGAGAGCATAATCTGTTTTAATGTTTTGCTGCATCAGGCCTGCCTGTAAAGCCTCGATTTCCAGCATAGGTTTGATCCCGAGGCTTTCGGCAACAAGCCAGGCATTCTGACCCATTATACCGATATTAATTATTCTTACCGCTTCATGCTCGAGCAGTTTATCAATACACTTCTGGGCTGCTTCAACAGGTCTGCCTGATGTTGGAAATTTAACTTTCTGAACTTTGCCTTCTTTTATAAGTACGCCCTTGGCTGAAAATACACCCATATCCAGGCCAAGGCTTATTATAGGTGCAATTTCATGATCATTTGCCATTTTAAAAATCTCTCGCTTTCTTCTGAGCTGATCAAAGTTAGTGATTGGCCTTTTATTAAGCTTTACATTACCAGGGCCATAATCGCTTTCTGCACATGCAGGCGGTTCTCAGCCTGATCGAAAACAATAGAGCGTGGTCCATCGATAACTTCGTCAGTTATTTCTTCGCCCCGATGTGCCGGCAGGCAATGCATGACCAATACATCCTCCTTGGCGTTTTCCAATAAAGTACCGTTAACCTGGTATTCGGAAAAGCTTTTTAAGCGCTCTTCGTGCTCACTTTCCTGTCCCATGCTGGCCCATACATCTGTATAAATAACATCTGCAGTACGGACAGCCTCGACAGGATTATCCAGGATGTTTATTGATGCTCCTGTCTTTGTTGCATCCAGTCTTGAAAGCCTGGTGATCTCAGGATCCGGCTCGAAGCCCGAAGGCGAACATATAACAACATGCATACCCATCTTTGCTCCGCCAAACATTATTGAGTGAGCCATGTTGTTGCCATCTCCAATATATGCTAGCTTCAAACCTTCCAGGTTTTGTTTTTTTTCTTTTATTGAAAACAAATCAGACAGGACCTGGCAGGGGTGCAATAGATCAGTCAGGCCATTTATGACAGGAACTGAACTGTATTCTGCAAGGTCAACTACATCCTGATGTGAAAAAGTGCGGATCATTATTCCGTCAAGATAACGGCTTAGGTTTCTGGCTGTATCGGCAATCGTTTCACCGCGGTTTAGCTGTAAATCGTTAGCACTCAGGAAAAGTGCATACCCGCCAAGCTGCCATATCCCTACTTCAAAAGATACTCTTGTCCTTGTTGACGACTTTTGAAAAATCATTCCAAGTGTTTTCCCCTTGAGAGGATGGTATATTTCACCAAGTAATTGTTTCATCTTCAATATGTGAGTGGTCTCCAAAATCTGATTAACTTCTTCATGAGTCAAATCGTTGATGGAAATTATATCTTTGCCCTTCATATTTACCGCCATATCTGTAAAACCTCCTTTAAGTTATTCCTGTTCAACAGCACAGGCGATACCCTGGCCTCCTCCTATACAAAGCGTAGCAAGGCCGCGTTTTGCTTTCGTTTTTTGCATTTCATGAAGCAGGGATACGAATATTCTGGCCCCGCTTGCACCTATCGGATGACCAAGAGCAATCGCCCCTCCGTTAACATTAACTATATCTTCATTCAGGGAAAGTTCGTTGATCACACTTAAAGCCTGTGCAGCAAAGGCCTCATTCGCCTCAATCAAATCAAGGTCATCGATTGACCATCCTGCTTGCGTCAGGGCTTTTTTAGTTGCGGGAATCGGTCCGGTGCCCATTATAGCCGGATCAACTCCTGCAGAAGCGTAACTGCGTATATAAACCATTGGCTCCAGACCCAGGGTTTTGGCCTTCTCTAAGCTCATAACCAGGACTGCAGCAGCACTGTCATTAATGCCGGAAGCATTTCCTGCGGTTACGGTACCGTCTTTCTTAAAAGCCGG
>PWUG01000250.1 GCA_003562605.1 Syntrophomonadaceae bacterium
AAAAGATGAAGATACGGGCATTGTCACCAATGATGATCGCTGTGTCGGTTGCTGGATGTGTGTAATGGTCTGTCCATATGGGAGCATGAGAAGGGATCTGATCAAGCAAATTGCCGTTAAATGTGACCAATGCAAAGATAAGGATGGCCCGGTATGTGTAAATGTATGTCCCACTGGTGCCCTGGTTTTTGAAGAAAGAGAAGATATGCCGGAAGAACCTTTTTTTTCCGGGCCTTCAGTAACCTGACTATTAAATCTCTAGTTGTAGAGCGGACCTTAGTTACAATGTATCTCTAAGGATGCCAGTACTTAATATAGGGGGCTGAATAGTGGCCATCAGGGTAGAATTTAAGTCGGCGTTAAAAAGTGTCACCGGTACGCAGGCGACCACTATCGACAGGACTTTTGATACGTTTGAAAAAGCGCTTATGGAACTGATCAGGCTTTTCCCCGAGCTAAAAGATGAAATGTTTTATTCCGACGGGACTATCGATTATATTTATCAGATTATCTTAAACGGTAAGCGCCTCTCCTGGCCGGAAGATAAAGACATTAGAATAAAAGACGGTGATGTTATAGTCTTTATGGTTTTCATGGCCGGAGGTTGATGCGAAGCCGCTCTTCAGTTTTAAACCAGGTAGTATAATATTTATTATAACCTTATATAGGTATTTGTGTTTGATATGCTGATATCCGAAATTGATCCTGTCAATGAGGAGATTAGAACCCTTGATAAAACGATTATCATCGAAAGAGGGCACATCAGGCATTCACTACGGCTATGTGATCATAAGCATGGGAACCATGGTTGTGGTAGGTTCCCTCGGCTTTGCCCGTTTTGGTTATACGATGATCCTGCCGGTTATGCAGCGCAGCCTGGGTCTGAGTTTAACCGAGATGGGGTTATTGGCTACCGGAAACATGATCGGTTATCTATTATTTTCATTAATCGGAGGGATGCTGGCCAGTAAATATGGCCCAAAACTTGTTATTACGTTATCTTTGTTTGTGGTGGGATTGGCGATGATCGGCACCGGTTTGGTCCAGGGCTTTGCCCTGGCTCTCTTTATGCGCATTATCACCGGTTTGGGAAGTGGCGGCAGTAATGTCCCGGCTATGGGTATTGCCTCTTCATGGTTCGCACCGCGAAAAAGAGGTATGGCTACCGGTATTATGGTAGGGGGGAGTGGGATTGCCCTTGTTTTGGTTGGATTAGTGCTTCCCAGAATTTTTGCTTATTACGGAGAAATGGGCTGGCGCGTTGGATGGTACCTGCTCGGTGGCCTGGTTATTATCATTGGCTTTATGGCCTTAAAATTTCTTGTCAATCGGCCTGCTGATCTGGGTTTGTGCCCAGTTGGCGGTGAGGAAGCGATTAAGGCGCAGAACGGGGCGTCATCATTGCAGTGGTCACTTGTTTACCGCTCAAAAACTATCTGGCACCTGGCTTCGATATACTTCCTTTTCGGTTTTTCATACATTATCTATGCCACATTCTTTGCCTCTTACCTGGTCGACGAGCGCGGGTTACCGGAGACCACGGCCGGCAGCTTGTGGGCGTTGATCGGTGTTCTCAGTATTTTCAGCGGTCTGCTCTGGGGAGTTTTCTCAGATCGTTTTGGCCGAAGGGCCGGGCTGGTTGCTATATTTACTTTGCAATTTGCTTCTTTTTTAGTTTTCTCTCTTACTGCAAATTTCAGTGGCTACTTAATCTCCTCTGTTCTTTTCGGCTTGACCGCCTGGAGTATCCCAGGGGTTATGGCCGCCAGTGTAGGAGATCACCTGGGAAGCAGGCTGGCCCCGGCAGCCCTGGGGATAATAACACTGGTTTTCGGTGCGGGGCAGGCTTTGGGCCCTGCTATTTCCGGTTACCTTGCAGACCTGACCGCTTCTTTTTCCCTCGCTTTTCTTCTGGCCGCCGGCGGCGCACTGCTTGGAGCAATTTCTTCGTTATTTTTAAAATTGCACCTCATCAACCCGGGATAAAAATTGTCGAAGATATGGTCTTTTTGTTTGGGGCATATATTTAAATGGTTGTGAAGGAGGAATAAACAATGGCAGACCGGGATCAGAACAAAGAGGCTGCATGTATCACAGAGGAAGAAATTTTAGCCGGTTATCGCAAAAAACTTCCTCAGGTATTAGAAAAGATTATCGAGAGTTGCAACGAGCAAAATTGCAGCAGCCACATTGATTATGAACCGATACCATCAAAAGAGTCTGTTGTTAGCATTATCAATAAATTATTAGAAATAATTTTCCCGGGCTTTTTTAACCCGGAAAAGCTGGATCCCATAAACCTGAATTTTCATATCGGACAGAGCGTAACGCAGCTTTACAGTATGATGGCCGAGCAGGTCGTCAGCAGTATCCGGCATGACTGTATGCGTTACAATCTGACCTGCAGGGAGTGTATTGAGAACGGGTTTGATATTACACTAAAGGTGTTGGAAAAGATTCCTGAAATCCGGAATACCCTGGCTACGGATGTTCAGGCTGCATATGACGGAGATCCTGCTGCCAGGAGCTATGATGAAATAATTTTCAGCTATCCCGGTATTTACGCCATTACAATATACAGGGTGGCGCACTTACTTTACCAGTTTGATGTGCCACTTTTACCGAGGATTATGACTGAACATGCTCACAGCCAGACGGGTATTGATATTCATCCGGGCGCAGTGATTGGTGAACGCTTTGTGATAGACCATGGAACTGGGGTTGTTATTGGCGAAACGGCAAACATTGGTAAAGATGTCCGCATCTATCAGGGCGTAACTTTAGGTGCTCTTTCGCTGCCCCGGGGCTCCGGTAAAAAGTTTCGTGGCCAAAAGCGTCATCCCAATATTGAAGATAATGTGATTATCTATTCCGGGGCAACATTACTTGGAGGAAATACAACCATCGGAGCAAGATCTGTAATAGGCGGCAATGTTTGGCTTACCGAATCGGTTCCACCGGATACGCAGGTGATCATGGAAAAACCTCAGCTGGTTTACAAAAAAGGTCCGGGAAAATATTGATTGTTGTATTATCATCAGCATTGGCCATGTGGTTCTAATGAAAAGGAGGATTGATTATTTATGTGTATGGTTACAGTTTACAAAAGTAGCGTTAATGAGGAAAATAAGGTGGCTGAAAAAGTAACAAGGTACACACTGGATCTGCTATCAAAGAAACTTACAGTTCATCCTATGCTGGAAGAACAGAGGGAATTTGAAATTACCAAAGGAGTTAGCTGGGACGAAAGTAACGATTCGATGATCATTGAATAGCTCTGGCATTAAGCTTGTTCACGATTTATAATATCTTTTTCGCCGGAATTATAAGTGGGATTTAACTAAGCAACAGCTCTGATGTTGCAATTCCATATTGTTGAAAGCTATGATTTCATTATCCCCAAATCATAACTGCACCACGCGGTTATTCCTATCCAGGAACTTTTTAGTGGTCTTTGCATTCAGGATGCGCTCAATGTCAGCAGCCAGTTCATCGCGGGCAGTTATTACTGCTTCACGGTTGTAGTTGGTAAAACCGTCGATAGGAAAGAAAATATTTGTGCTTCTGGCAGTTACCTTGCCCCGGTCGCTCTGCCGCCAGATCCACTTCCTGGTTTTAATATTACTGCCGGAAGCATAAACCAGTTCTTCCTCTTCGAGCATTTCCGGATTGGTTTGACCAAAAGGAATAAAGACATCGCCTTTTCTACTAAAGCGGACCTCTATACTGCCTTCAGCTGCATCGAGATCATGGGCACCCATGGGCAGGGTATATTTTAATGAATATTTGTTAACCAGGTTCACAGCGGGGTTTATGTCGGGAAGGTTGCTGCCTTTGACAATGCGGGTTGTTAGCGCTTCAACCGAACAGGGAAATTTGTTCGGATTGATGTCCATCTTTTTAAATGAATCGCGGTATGGTTGTAAGTCCTGATGTTCCTTTGGTTTAATTGATTGGAATTTTTTACGGGTTTCCTCAATTGTTTGCTCAAGTAAAACCCATATTTCTTTGTTACTTCCGCTATTATCCAAGCCCCTTGCAACGACTACTCCGAAGCAGACTTCCGGCAGGATCTCGAAGACCTTGTCGTCAATTATAAACTGCATCTCTTAATCACCTCATCTTCAGTTAATATTATTATAGAGGATGTTGTCACTGGCTGTCGAATGCTTTCTCAGGATTTGAAGTGAAACCATACTTCTATATTAAAGGAGGGGCCTTTAATAGAATGAAAGTTATCGTGGATGCCGATGCCTGCCCTAAAGCGGTTTTGCAAACATGCCTGGATTTAGGGCGTAAACACAATATCCAGGTGTGGACAGTTGCCAGTTTTAACCATAATATAAAATCTGATCATCATATCATGGTCGGCAGCGATTCACAGGAGGCTGATATTAAGATAACAAATCTTGCTGATAAGGGAGATATTGTTGTTACCCAGGACTGGGGTTTAGCAGCTATGCTTGTTGGTAAACAGGCCAGGTGTTTAAGCCCGGGTGGTAAAGAATACCGGCCTGAATATATAGATTTTTTGTTGGAGGAGAGGGAACTAAAAGCAAAGTATCGTCGCAGTGGGGGCAGGACTAAAGGGCCTAAAAAGCGGACTGGAAAAAATGATACGGATTTTTTAATCGAACTGGAGAAAATGATAATACAGGGGTAATTTCTCAGATGTTTATCTCGATATCGCTATTTTCTTTCAAGTTGGAAATGTGTTCCAAAATTACCCGCTGGACTTTTTCTTCTTTCATCTGAAAAGCTCTTTGTTCCCGCATCTCTTTTTCCAGCTGGAGCATGGCCTCTTCTGAATATTCTTCTTCCAAAATATCACCGTACAACTCTTCTAACTGCAGGAAATACATTTCCACCTGCTCCATTGGTATATCCGGATCGTCTGCTTCCATTAACTCTTTTAGTTCATTGATTTCATTTATTATCTGTTCGTAGTATGCTTCAAGTTCTGCCCTTTCTATCTCTATCTCTTCCT
>PWUG01000053.1 GCA_003562605.1 Syntrophomonadaceae bacterium
ATAAAATTGCGGTGCTGGCAGCGCTTAACCTTGCCGACGAACTTCTCAGGCTTAAAGAAGAAAAGCGGGATATTTCCGGCGAGATGAAAGAGCGGGGTGGAGCAGATGGTCTGGTTTGACATCCTTCTGCTCATAGTTTTTCTGCTGCACGTTGTCAATGGGTTTGGACGGGGGTTGTTCAAGCAGTTATTTGATATCCTGGGCTTTTTTGTAATCATTATTCTCTCCCTTTGGGGAAGCCGCAGGTTTAGTGAAGTTTTGGCCGGTTATATTAATCCGGAGGATATTAGCCCCCATCATCAGGTGATCCAGGATCTCGGGGTTGAAATTGCTTTTGAACAGGCGCCGCAATTAATTGCCGGTGTGATTACTTTTCTGCTTCTATTTTTGTTTTTAAGCTTAATTTTTCGCTTTTTTTCCGGCGGTTTCAGGCGGGTCAACCGTATACCGGTTATCGGGTTTTTCAATCGCCTGGGCGGCTTGTTGCTGGGCGGGCTCGTCGGTTTGATCTTTGTTTATATTATTATCGTCGCCGTATCCTTGATTCCGATGCAATTTTTCATGGATGCCCTGGAAAACTCGGAAATTGCTTTTTTTGCTGATCATTATATAACTCCTACAGCGGTAGAGTTGAAAAACCAGCTCCTCGATTTCTATATCAATTTAAACGGCTGATCCAGCTGGTTTCAACCGGTACGATTTTGCAGTATTGGCCGTGCAGGCCTAAATAACCGGGTGATACCGGCCTTTTTAGGTTAAGACAGTGTTTAGCCGTCTAAATTAAATTTGGAAAGGAATTTTTAAGTGCTGACATTGGAAAGTAATATATTCTGGCAATCGACTGAGGAAGTTGCCAGGGAGCTGCTTGGCAAGTACCTATGCCGGGAATCTCAAGAAGGCCTGGTTTGCGGTAAAATTATGGAGACCGAAGCTTACTTAAGTGAAGATGATCCGGCCTGTCATTCTTCACGGGGCGTTACCAGGCGTAATGCAAATATGTTCGGCCCCCCGGGGAAGGCATATATTTATTTTATATACGGTAAATATTTTTGTTTTAATGTTGTAACCGGGGTGGAGGGCACTGGCGAAGCCGTATTGGTCAGGGCTGTTGAGCCGATAGTTGGTTTGGATATAATGAAACAGCGCCGCGGTACCAACCGCGGGAGATACCACCTGGCCAGCGGCCCGGGTAAGCTATGCCAGGCTTTTGCAATCGATAAGTCGTTTGATGGGCATGATTTGCAGAAAAAGCCTTTGTACCTGGCTGAAGATAGTACTGCAGACGATCGAATGCGCATTATTGCCACACCGCGAATTGGCATTTCTGCGGCGCAGGATAAACTGCTGCGCTTTATTGTAAGTGGAAGCAAATATTTGTCAAGGAGATAAGCCCTTGGTTCAAGTGATTACAGAAAGAGAGATTAAAGTGCTGGAGTTTGATCAGATCCGGCAGAAACTGGCTGAGATGACAATAAGCTCTATGGCCAGGCAGATGGCAGAGCAGTTAACCCCATCTGCAGATTATGCTGTGATCGAAAAACAGCAAAGAGAAACCAGTGAGGGGAGGCTGCTCTGTAGTAAAAATGCTTTTACCCCTTCTGCAGTTGAAGATATTAAACAGCTTTTGTCGAGAGCCGACAAAGGCGCTTTGCTGTCAGGTTTGGAACTGGCCGCGGTAATGTCCTTTATCAAGGCCTCCCGCCGTTGGCCTGCTTTTTTTAAAGACAGCGATCACCGGTTGCTTTATCCTTTGTTAGCAGATCTTGTATCACAGATTAGAGCCTGTCCGGAGCTGGGTGCTTCGCTGGAGAGATCTCTGGATCAGGATGGTAATGTTTTAGACAGTGCATCACCAGTCCTTTCTTCAATCCGTCGGAAAAAGCTATCTTTTCAAGGCAAGATCAGGGATAAACTCGATGAATATTTGCGCAGCGCTAATTATAGGCGCTATTTGCAGGATACATTGGTTACCATTCGAGGCGGCCGTTATGTTTTACCGGTAAAACAAGAATACAGGCAGCATATTGCAGGAGTGGTTCATGATCAGTCCTCCAGTGGTGCAACATTATTCATAGAACCACTGCCAGTTGTGCAGATGCAAAATGAATTGACCACGATACAGCGCCAGGAAGAACAGGAAATTGAACGTATTCTATTTTCGCTTAGCGGGCAGGTAGCGGCAGCGGGTGAGGATTTAGCCCGGAACAGGTCACTTTATGCGGAGCTCGATTTTATTGTAGCCAGGGGCCGTTTCAGCTTTGATACAGGTAGTTGTGAGCCCGTACTTCTAGCGGGAGAAAAGGGCATATATTTTATGGATAATGCCACCCATCCCCTCTTGAGCGGGGAAAGAATTCCACTTACAGTTGAACTTGGAGATCAGGTGCAAACACTGGTTGTTACCGGCCCAAATACCGGAGGGAAAACCGTTGCTTTGAAGACAATCGGCCTGATGGCAGCCATGGCTCAAAGCGGCTTGCATCTTCCTGCCGGGAAAGAAACAAAGGTCTCCGTATTTACTGTAATCAGGGCGGATATCGGCGATGAACAGAGTATTGCCCAGTCTTTAAGCACTTTTTCTGGGCACATGAAAAATATTATTGAGATTATGGCAGAAAGCAATCCGGGGTCACTGGTTTTATTTGATGAATTAGGAGCCGGAACGGATCCTTCTGAGGGATCCGCCCTTGCGATGGCCATTCTCGAGGAATTAACCCGTAAGGGGGCACTGACGGTTGCTACGACACATATTAACGAGTTGAAGCTTTTTGCCCAGGTACAGGATAAAATGCAAAATGCTGCCATGGAATTTGATCCTGACACACTTGCTCCCACTTACAGGCTCTTACAGGGTGTCCCCGGACAGAGTAACGCTTTTTATATTGCCGAGCAACTGGGGTTACCGCATCAGGTTCTGAAGAAGGCCAAAAGCTTTGTTCACCGTTCGCATGATCAGGTTGAGACGGTAATTGCCAGCCTGGTTCAAGATCAGCAACGTCTGCACCGGGACAGCCGCCAGGCGGCATTTGATAGAAGCCGGGCCGAAGTGCTTATGGAAGACCTGGAAAAAGAGCGAGAATTGCTGCGGGCCAGGCGTGATGACGTTTTGCAGGATGCCCGTGAAGAAGCGCGTCAGATAATAAAAAGAACGAAAAACACTGCCGACCAGATGATAAAAGAGCTGCGGGCGCTTAAAAATGGAAACATTGAGTACCCCCTGGCCAGGGCGGAAGAACTGCGGCGGGAGATAAACCTGTTCCGCAGGGATATCGAGCTGGATGATGATGAAGCAGAAGGTGATCATAGCTGTCTCACTGAAGAGGACCTTGCCGTAGGGCAGGCTGTTTACATCAGCAGCCTCAGGCAAAGAGGAGAAATTGTTACTTTTTCTGCCGATGAAGCGTTAGTCCAGGTAGGCTCGATGAAAGTGCACCTTCCCCTGCATGAACTGCGACAAGAGCAGAAAAAAGATGCTGATAAATCAGGAAGAGACAAACAGACTGAAAAAAGAGGTTATACTGTCCGGAAAGATTTAGCGATTAGTAATTCAATTGACCTGCGCGGTTTAAACCTCGACGAAGCCCGCCCGTTGGTGGATAAACTGCTCGATAACGCTCTTTGGGCTGGTCTGAACAGGGTTGATCTTATCCACGGCAAGGGAACGGGCAAATTAAAACAGGGGCTGCGAAACTACTTAAAAGAGCACCCCCTTGTCGGCACATTTCGAAGCGGCAGTTCTGCCGAGGGTGGTGAAGGGGTAACCGTTGTAGAGATCAAATCATAATCAGCGAAAAATGGCAGGTGGCCGTGGTGGAAAATAAAAGTCTTCAGGAGCTGGTGTTGAGTTTGCTTGAACCTGAAATTTATAAAACTACTGAACAAGTAGTCGAAGAGTTCCGCATGGAGTACAACACACAATGGAAACAGCTGGAAAAAGAGGGGGAGATGCTGTTTGGCAGCAGCTGCAGTTCGCTTCAACAGCCTGCCACGCGCATCTCCCAGATTCTTTTATCATTGCCTGCAGAAAAGTGTCTCTTCCTGCGTAAAAATAGCGGTTATTACTGGAGCAAAAGGTAATTTTTAAAATCTCTGGCGGTGTTAGTTTCCAGGTCCGTCTGACACAACAAGTGTCACCTGGCTGCCCCTTGTTACAGTGGTCCCCGGTGCCGGATTTTGTTGGATGACCTGATTTAATATCACAGAATTACTGTATTGCCGTCTGATTACTATATTCAGACCGGCCCGGGCCACATTCATTTCGGCAATCGCCAGGAACTTGCCGACAACATCGGGGACAATTACAGGTCCCGTTTCGGGCTGTCGGGTAATGCCGCCACCGGGTGTAGTCCTTGTGCTGATCAATATTGTGGCCGGTTCAGACAACTGCCCGTCAGTACCAAGTACCGCCAGGGTATAAATATAGAGAGCGTTTTCTTCGAGTCCGGCATCTAAGTACTGGCGCGAATTTGCATCAAGTTCTATTTTGGCATCTCCATCGGTGCCTCCCTGCACAGATCTCCTCAATATAAAGCTTTCCACAGGGGGGCCATCGTATTCCCACTGCAGGGTAACTCCATCGGCCGTCACGTAAGCATTAAATGTACTGATTTCGTTGGTTGTCTGGCCGGTTTGTTCGGCAATATCACCGAATAAATCTCCAGGCGGCATTTCATCAGCATCTTCAGGTCCCCGGCCCGGGCCGCCCCTGGATGACCAGCGTTCATCAGTAACAATGTAGGGGGGTCGGTTGTAGAATATGCCTGTATGCATATCGCAGATTGCATTTGGGGTACGCCCTTCGATAAAATAGTCAGTGCGGACTGTTCCTGCTGCGCGGCACGACTCATTGGGGAGGAGCCCCGATTTGTTACAGACAGCTACCTGGACAATTCCCTCCGGTCTTTCAAATTCTATAATTTCCAAAGTTTCAAATGCCTCAAGGAAGACTTCACGCAAAAAAGCAGTCGAATAGCGCCATC
>PWUG01000225.1 GCA_003562605.1 Syntrophomonadaceae bacterium
CATATTGCTGTTCTGTTCCAGTCCGTAGTGATAGATATTAACATCTCGCAGTTCCGGCTGTTGAGATTGGGCCATCATCCGGTGCCTGCCCTGGCCTGTATCGCCAACCAGGCGGCCCTCTGAGTCGTAGAGCAGCAAGCGGGTACCCGTGCTAAGCGCCGCATGAAGCAGGGGCATATGGATGCCCGACCAGGTTCCCGTTGCCTCATAATATCCCAGCATGGAGTTTACAATTTGCCTGTTGAGGGTTTCTTCCCGTTCCCCGATGTAGGCCTGGAGATGCCTGTCGAGCGAATAGTTGAATATTACCTGGAACAAGAGCATGATGATCGCCGAAAGGAGCAAAAAGAAAAGAACCAGGCGCCCCCACAGGGGCATGGTTTTAAGTTGCTCAATTTTCATCATATTTGTATCCCACCCCGTAAACAGTCTTTAGCAAGCCGGGAGCGCCGCTGTTTTGCAGTTTCTGGCGAAGGTTTTTAATATGGGCATCGATGGTGCGGTCTTCGGTAAAACTGTCGTAGCCGAAAAGCGCTTCGGCAAGCTGGGCACGGGTAAAGACGCGTCCGGGGTGCCGGGCCAGGTATAGAAGCAGATTAAATTCCGTGGGAGTCAGGTCCAGGCGGCTTTGCCGCCAGGTAATACGGTGGGCCAGGGTATCGATTTCAAGATCTCCTCCGACCAGGCTGAGCAGATCTGTAAGGGGAACCTGTGTCTGGTCGCTGCGGCGCAGTATTGTTTTCACCCTGGCGACCACTTCCTGGGGGCTGAAGGGTTTTACTATGTAATCGTCGGCTCCTATAGCCAGACCGTATACTTTTTCTTCCAAGGCAGTCTTGGCCGTGAGCATGATTACCGGCACCCTGGAGCCCTCGCTGCGCAGACGACGCAAAACTTCTTCACCGCTTAACCCGGGCAGCATTAAGTCGAGGATGATCAGGGCCGGCTCTTCGGAACGGGCCAGGTGCAGGGCTTTCGTACCGTCATGAGCAGAAATAACGACATAGCTTTCCCGCTTTAGGTAAGCTTTCAATACCTCGGTGATTTTAGGTTCGTCATCAACTACCAGGATTTTCTCATTGGCCATTCTGCTCATCTCCTGAGTCAGCTTGATTATATTGTAGTCAATCGAAGAGCAAAAAGGAAGGCCACCTTAAGCGGCCTTCCTTCCCAGTTCAAAATGCTGCTTAACAGGGTGCCGGGGGAACCGGGGACCGCACCCTGCGTCAACAGGCTTACGCCGGCAGCGCTGTCCGCAAACCATTGATTATACTCACACTGCAAAATACAGGGAAATAAACCCGAAACAAATTTTATTTAATCGCGCCAGCAATGGCCGAAACCCCTGGCCCCATCTCCATCTCCTCTCCAGCCTCTCCCCCACATTCCGTAGAAACGGCCGGAGCCTTCTTCAGATCTTTCCAGGAAACGCTCTTCCATTACCTCAAACATCCGGCTGCCTTCTTCTTCAGTCAGTTGGCCCAGTTCTATCCGCCTTTCAACTACCTGGCGGCGCAGTTCATAGATCTGCTCGTAAAGGGCTTCCAGGGTTGCATCGCTTTCCTGGGCAAAGGCTGCTGTTGAAATCAGTATTGTTAATGCAATAATCGTTACCAGTAAACCAAACAGTATTTTTTTAGACATTTTTCATTACCCCTTTCATATTAGCTCTATATATATAGTAATGGATAAATGTGAAGATCCTGTGAAGTGAAGTAGCAGATTTAATGAAGAACGCTGCTTAACCGGGGTTTTGTGCATTGCTTAGATTGTCAGGAAGATGAATCTATTGACAACCTGTGTGACTGCACTTGAATGTTGACAGCAAAACTGCTGTCCCTTCGACTTTAGCTAATGTCACTATCCTTTTTCAGGATGGAGCGTACTTTGTTTTTAATGCTGCTGTATACGTCTTCTATCCCTGTGATATAGAGCGTATCCCTGCTTCTGCTCAGAGTTTCAATAGTAGTTGTTTCAATAACTTTCCACAACATGTCCCTGTCCGGGGCATTTAGGAAATAGTCCAGTTTAACCTGGTATGCCCCTTTGTATCTCCTTCCCCCTCCATTCGGGGTAATTCGCTTGATAACCCTGTTGAGATCGACAGATTTGTTATCTGACCTCAGGGACACGTCAAGATACATCTCCTTCTTTTTATGATTATCGATGACGGCAAAGACAGCTACTGTGTTGTGGTTTGATTTATCAAGGACCATATCAGCTGCAATGGCAATGGAATCCCTGTTTTTGGCGTTAACATAACCAATGCCGTAAAAACCCCAGTCCTTATATACGACTTCGTTCTCAATCGCTTTATTGTAATAGAGAAGCGTTTCAGGTGAGATGGGTATGCTGCTTATACCCTGCAGTATACTCCAGTCAGCAAATAGAGAAAGGAAGCTTAAGGCTTCCAGGTCGAGGGAGGTTATGTTGTCGTATTTATCAGTATCTGTGTAAATCCCTATTGTCAGGGCTGTGGCCATTGAGACCATGTCCTTTTCAGCGAAATCAATATTCAGGTTCTTCACGATCAGGGCTACCAGGGTGCTTGTTGAACCTGAGTCTGTTCTTATGAGAGAGAAATCCGCTTTTACCGAGTTTTTTGATCTGGCGTGGTGATCTATATGTGCGGCACAGGGAATCCTGTCGCTAATATTCTCTATCCTGTTGTTTTGAAAATCAGGAACGATATAGGCCTTGTATTTTTCATGGTTGATCTCTTTGCCGAAAATTAAAGGAATTTTCAGTTTGTCAATAAAGGCCTGGTTTTGCGGCAGAGATAATCTCTTTTCAGCGAAAATGTCTGAGCCTATGGATAGGTATTGAAGGACCAGCTTAATAGCGTAGGCTGAAGCAATAGCATCAGGATCCGGTGACCCGGGTATATAAATGGCAATTGAATCGTATTTTGATACTGCTTCGCGGAATAGCGCGGCTGTTTTATTCATTGTCGATTTTACCTTTTTTGATATTATATCATTTTCTTTGCATAAAGCAGAACATGCTTTTCTTGACAATAATATGCTTTTCAGAACTGATCTGATTTTAGACTTTATATGCTTTTCATAACCCCTGCCGCCTGGTGAACTTACCTTAAATAAATGATATGCAAAAAAGAGCCAGGTATCCTATTAAAAACAGAAAGGGATTATCCCAGGTGTGGGGTGAAACGGCTTCGGTGAAAGTCATGAGCAGGGGAACAATAACCAGGGCTGCAACAAATTGGCCGGGAGTGAAAGTAGCATGGAAAAGCAACAATATTATTACACTGGTTAAAAAAACACAGGCACTCCCTTCAAGCGTGCGCACATATTTTTTCCGCGTAAAAAGAGCGTTGACCTTGTAGCTATGTTTGCCGAAGCGCACCCCGACCGGTTCAGCCAGGCCGTCTCCGATACCGCTTATAAGAATAGGCAGGAATATCCAGTGCAGAAGATCATAATAGAAAAAGAGCACAATCATGGGCAAAAGAACCAGGTAACCGGCCGCTATCTGGGTGGAAAGCCATAGCAGTGTATGCGGACGGTCCTCGGGGCGGTCAAACGATTTGAACATGATCGCGATAAAGGGCACCTTTTTTCGGACAGGTTCCAGGTAAATAGCCAGGGATAAAACAGCAACCAATGCCCCCAGGGCAAGCAGTCCAAATGATTCTTCGTAGGCAAGAGATCTGTCCACATAGACGGGTACGAAAAAAAGAATGAAGTGGTTTATCTTCCGGGTATAATTAACCTTTACACCTTTATATATAACCAGCAAGCCCGTACAGTATTGGGCCGAGTATAACAGAACCGCTTTGATCAATTGGTTGAGCAGGAACACTGTAACTATAAGTTATACCTTCTTTCGGTTTAGTTTGCAGCTCACTTTTATATACGGCCCCTGAATTTGTTACTCCGGGTAAAGATTCAAAGATAATACTTTTTGCCTGAAACAATTTTTACTACACTTCTATTTTAGAAAACAAGTACGCCCCTAAAACAACCAGGGAAAGCCTGGTCATCTTTCCGCCCCCACAGTTCAACAAGTTTTAGCAGCATTTCAATACGCTCGGTGCGGATTGCTTTCGGCATGTTGTATAACACTCCATGGATGACCATGTTCTCAGAGGCAGTAAGTTCATCATCCAGGCTGGGTTCCTGAAAAACTATACCAAAGGAACGTCTGGCGGCGTCCTGTTCCGAAACAGGATCGTGCCTATTTATGATTATTGTTCCGCTTGTTGGCCTCGAAAGCGTTGTTAACATCCTGATTGTTGTTGTTTTGCCGGCGCCGTTTGGGCCTAGAAAGGCAAATATTTCTCCACGTTTAACGGTAAAAGAAATATTATTAACTGCAATTAAATCGCCAAACTTCCTGGTTAAACCTTCTACTTCGATAACTGCTTCATGTGCTATACCGGTCAAGGTGCTGCTCCTCCTTAATTGTTTTCGCGGGAATATGGATTAATTATAAAACCTGATGATTTTATATAAATTTATTATAAATAACCTTTGAAGCTATTACAATGCAATCAATTAATGCTGTAGTAGGAAACTTCATTGAGATAGATGCTGCAACCGGGGAGTTTAAAATTAACATTTCTTTAAACCTGTTTGAGTAAAAGATATATCAAACTAAATTGGGAAATAAAAATGATGGAAATGGAATCATGACTGAATACGCAAACATACGGAAGGTAATTGTAGAAGACTACCAATTTCTACAGGAGTAGCCCTGCGAATCGATTTTTATAAGCTGGAAAGCAACTATTAAAAAAGCCCTTCGCTTAGTGTAGCTAAAACAACTATTCAAGATAGAATTTTATTATATCGGAACAGAAAATTGGACAGCTGTTTACTTATAAAGGAATTCCCGCGTCAGGGGCAGGTCGTTGCAGAGATCATTGCTGAAGAGCAGCTGATGAATGTCAAGTCCGCTGTGGTGGAATAACGCGGTGCAACCCACCAGGTACAAC
>PWUG01000175.1 GCA_003562605.1 Syntrophomonadaceae bacterium
ATCCTCGATGAACCGAGTATCGGGTTACACCAGCGGGATAACGCCCGGCTGATTAAGACCCTCAAAGCGTTGCGTGATCTGGGCAATACCGTCCTGGTGGTCGAGCACGATGAGGAGACCATCCGCAGTGCGGACCATCTGGTTGATATCGGACCGGGCGCCGGAGCCGGCGGGGGCTGGATAGTAGCCCAGGGTACGGTCGATGAAATAATTGCAGCTAAAGATTCTATTACCGGAGATTACCTGGCCGGTAGAAGGGCGGTTTCCATTCCGGATCAGCGGCGTCCCTATAACGATCGATGGATCTGGGTACGCGGAGCCCGTGAACACAATCTGAAGAATATTGATGTTGGAATACCGCTGGGCCTCTTTGTCTGTGTTGCCGGAGTATCGGGATCCGGGAAAAGCACCCTGGTGAACGAAATCCTGGCCCGCAGCCTGGCCCGGAAGCTGCACCGGACGCGCGAACAGGCCGGCGAGCATAGCGGGCTGGAGGGAGTGGAATACCTCGATAAAGTCATAGTTATCGACCAGTCGCCGATTGGGCGGACACCACGATCCAACCCGGCCACTTACACCGGCCTCTTTGATGGCATCCGTGAAATATTTTCAAAAACGGCGGAATCACGCCGCCGCGGTTACCGGCCCGGCCGCTTCAGTTTCAATGTCAAGGGCGGGCGTTGTGAAGCCTGCCGGGGGGACGGAATCTTAAGAATTGAAATGCATTTTTTGCCCGATGTATACGTTCCATGTGAAGTCTGTCGTGGCAAACGCTATAATCGGGAAACCCTGGAAGTGCGTTACAAGGAAAAAAATATTGCAGATGTCCTGGCCATGAATGTCGAAGAAGCCCTGGATTTTTTCTCTGCTATCCCTAAGGTCCAGCGCAAGCTGCAGCTCCTCTTTGATGTCGGCCTTGGCTATATCCACCTGGGGCAGCCGGCAACGACCCTTTCCGGCGGAGAGGCGCAAAGAGTCAAACTGGCTACAGAACTGTCGCGGCGCAGCAACGGACGCAGCCTTTACATCCTTGATGAGCCGACTACCGGGTTGCACCTTGACGATATCAGCAAACTGCTGATTATTCTCGAACGCCTTGTCGAAAGCGGTAACACCGTGGTGGTTATAGAACATAACCTGGAGGTCCTGAAGCGTGCCGATTATTTGATCGATCTGGGCCCCGAAGGTGGTGACGGAGGAGGGCAGGTGGTAGCTGCCGGGACTCCTGAAGAGGTGGCCCTGTGCCCCACTTCATATACCGGGCTCTGGTTGGCGGGAATACTGCCGGACAGACTTACAGGTGTTAAAAAGTAAAGAGTGCCCGAGGTATTGATATGTACGAATTACTGAAAGAAAAAGTGAGCCGTTTCCCCGAACAGCCGGGAGTTTATCTTCTCAAGGACGAAAAAGATCGGATTATTTATGTTGGGAAAGCATTGTCTTTGCGCCAGAGAGTACGCTCATATCTGACTGAAGCCCCGGTGAGCTCACCGCGCCTGAAATCGCTGCAGTCCAAACTTGCTGATATAGACTATATTGTAACCGATACAGAGGTTGAAGCCCTAATCCTCGAGTGCAATCTGATTAAAGAGTACCGCCCCCGCTTTAACGTTAACCTTAAAGATGATAAAGACTATCCCTATCTGATCCTTACAGCTGACCTTTATCCTCGTTTAGAATTGCTACGCCTATCCCAGAAGGGTGGCCGCCGGGGCCGTTACAGACTCATTCCGAAAAAAGAAGAACGCCGTTTCGGACCTTATACAAATGTGGGGGCAGTTCGGGAGACAATGCGCCTGCTCGGTTCAATATTCCCCCTGCGCCGCTGCCGTCAACCCTTAGATGGCAGCCCCGCCCCCCACAGGCCCTGCCTTAATTATCAGATGAAACGCTGCCTTGCTCCCTGTCGGGGTGAAAGTGCCGTTGCAGCAACCGAGTATGACAAAATGGTCAACCAGGTTGTTCTTTATTTGCAGGGCCGTTACGGTGAATTGGAAGATAAATTGAAACGGCAGATGGAAGATTCAGCTCACGAGCAGCGTTTTGAAGAAGCTGCCGCACTTCGGGATCGCCTGCTTTCGCTTCAACGGGTTGCCGGTCAACGTCAGAAGATGCTTTCAATTGAAAACAGTATCGATCGTGATGTCCTGGCCCTGGCAAAGCTTGAACATAACGTGGCAGTCTACCTCTTTCAAATCAGGGAGGGCAAATTGCTCAGTCAGGATCACTTTCCCCTTAGTGGGGCTGAAGACATCGGTAACGATGAGGTTATGGCCTCTTTCATAAAAAATTACTATAATCGTGAAGAAGATCTTCCTGTGGAGATCATTGTATCCGACCAGCCTGCCGATGCCGGTCTGCTGCGGTGCTGGCTTAAGAGCAAAACGGAACGAAAAGTCAATCTGCGCAATCCTCAGCGCGGCCCACTGAAAAAGCTGGTTGAGCTGGCCCG
The DNA here is from genome assembly GCA_003562605.1 of Syntrophomonadaceae bacterium. Next base: position 2,453 of record PWUG01000175.1, read on the forward strand.
GCGCAACTGCCTGCTCCGCATGGAAGAAGAAGAGGAACAACGGAAACGGAAAACTGAAGAACCCCTGATGGAACTGGCCCGTTTATTCGGCTTAAAGGCTTCACCGGAAAGGATTGAGGGCTATGATATTTCGCACCTGCGTGGCGGGGAGCCGGTTGGAGCAATGGTAGTCTTTCAACACGGAGAGCCCCAAAAGGAAGCTTACCGCCGTTTCAATATCAAGCAGGCATCCGGCGGGGATGACTATGCTGCCCTGCAGGAAGTTTTACAGAGGAGGGCGGGTTGGGAAAGCTGGCCTGAGCCCGACTTGATTCTTATTGACGGAGGAAGGGGGCAGCTGAATACAGCCTTCGAAGCACTGCATGGCACTGCTCTGAAGGGCGTTCCGATAATTGCCCTGGCTAAAGATCCAGACCAGCTTTTTTTGTCCGGGTCCACGCTGCCGATGCGACTGGCGGCGAATGACGCAATGCTGCAGCTCCTGCAGCGCATTCGCGATGAAGCTCACCGCTTCGCCGTGGTCGGCCATCGCCGCCGCAGAGACCGCCGCAGTACCCATTCCCTTCTCGAAGATATCCCCGGCATCGGCCCGGCCCGCCGAACAGCTCTTCTCGATTATTTTGGCAGCAGCAGCAAAATCAGGCAGGCAAATGTTGAACAACTTCGAAAAGTTCCCGGAATAGATGCTAAACTTGCCGAGCTAATCCATTTTAAACTGCACAGCGAACTGCAAAGTGGAGCTGAAATGGGTCGGCCCTGTTCCTAACCTAAAAAGCGGCAGCCTTTTATGCTATACTATGATTGAGGTGGTTCACGATGCGTTTTCGCCTGATTGCTGCGGATTTAGACGATACATTACTTGATGAAAATTCAAAAATATCTCCCCGTAACAGAGAAGCGATCGGCAAAGCTGCCGGGCAGGGTGTCATTTTTGTTCTCGCTACCGGTCGAATGTTTAAAACCAGTGTAGGTTACATGAATGAACTGTCGCTTAATGGGGATACGCCCCTGATTAATTATCACGGGGCTTTGATTAAAAGATCAAAGAGCAGGGAAATCATTTTACATCAACCTATTGATAACAAGCTGGCTATATCGGTAAGTGAAGAAGCAGAGAGGCAGGATTGTCATGTAAGTTTATTTATAAACGACAATCTTTACATCAGTGAAGAAAGTGAGTATTCCCGTTATTACCAAAAGATGGTCAATATTGAACTGGAGCAGGTTGGCGATCTAAGCGCTTTTCTTAAAAAAAATGGTATCAGTCCAAGCAAAATGAGTATTATTAGATGGGATGGCCGTATCGACGAAATTGAGGCCGGGTTTAAGGGTACCTTTGGTGATAAACTTTCCGTCCTGCAATCAAGGCCCTACTTTCTTGAAATCACGGATCAGAAAGCGACAAAAGGCCAGGCTCTGCGCTGGTTGGCTGAACGGGAAGGAATAAAGCCTGAAGAAGTGATAGCCTTTGGCGACGGTCAAAATGATCTGGACATGATCAGCTATGCCGGCTTAGGGGTAGCGGTGGCAAATGCCCGGCCGCAGGTACTGGAGGCTGCCGATCTGGTTACCTCTTCGAATAATGAGGATGGTGTGGCTGAAGTGATCGAAAAATATGTTCTCGGCGAGGAGGCATAAGATATTGAGCAAATTAAACAATATGCGGGTTGTATTGATAACCGGACTATCCGGTGCCGGTAAAAGCCATACCCTGAATAGTTTCGAAGATCTTGGATACTACTGTGTTGACAATATGCCGCCGACCCTGATACCAAAATTTGCCGATCTATTTGTCCAATCTGAAAACAAGAAAGTTGCCATGGTATGTGATCTGCGTGGAGCTGCTTTTTTTGAAGACCTTTTTGAAGCCCTGCTTGGGCTGGAGGAACGCAACATTGATTACGAAATTCTTTTCCTGGTAGCTAGTGATGATGTGCTGATCAGGCGTTACAAGGAAACGCGCCGCCGTCATCCGATGGGTGATATCAGCCTGCCGGAAGCAATAAAAAAAGAGCGTGAAGCTCTTAGTGAATTGAGGGGAAAAGCGAGCCAGGAAATTGACACATCATTTCTGAAACCGTGGGAATTAAAGGCCCGTATTGTGGAGCTCTATGAACCGGAGCAGCGAGAAAAAAATATGCAAATCCGTATTGTTTCATTTGGCTTCAAGTATGGCCTGCCACCGGATGCGGACCTTGTTTTCGACGTGCGTTTCCTGCCAAACCCTCACTATGTTGATCATCTCAGGCCTTTGACCGGTGAAGATGACCAGGTTAAAGATTATCTCTGGCGGTGGGCGGAGACCTCAAAATATTTTCAAAAAGTACGAGATTTACTGGAGTTTTCCATCCCTTTCTATCTCAAAGAGGGAAAAGCAAGCTTAATTATAGCTATCGGCTGCACGGGGGGTAAGCACCGTTCAGTGGTCATATCCGATGAGCTTGGACATGTGCTGGGATCACATTTTAACAT
>PWUG01000119.1 GCA_003562605.1 Syntrophomonadaceae bacterium
GAAATAACACTTTATCGCGGTTAGACAGTATGAATTTGAATATTTCCCACATTCGTTTTGAGCGATTCGTGCTTTCGGAAGCAACTTGATCTCCCTGGTGTATCAGGAACTTACCCAGGGTATAGATATAATTCTTCTCTTCATGGACAATGTTATTTGTTTCAGCCATAGCTTTACCCGCTCTTTTTAGTTTTCACAATATTATTATAATACTATAGCTATGCAATAGCATCAACAATTCTTGATTTTTAGCCGAACTGTAATATATGTTTTATTGGCAAATGCTTGCCTGTTTTTTTATGGGATTATTTAATTTGAATTATTGGATATTCTCTTCGGCCAGCCGCACATTTTGCAGGTGCTCTTCGTATGTGTGTGAAAAATAATGTTCGCCGGTTCCGTCATATTTGAAGTTATAAAAAAAATAATCCGTATCTTCGGGATAGAGTGCAGCCTCGATCGACAGCTCGCCGGGTGCTGCAATCGGACCGGGCGGGAGCCCGGTATTCTGATATGTGTTATAAGGCGAGGGAATTTCAAGATCGCCGTAGGTAAGGAACTCTTTCGTCTCACCGAGGATATATTGAATCGTCGCATCGATTTGGAGCATCTGGCCTATTGCCAGGCGATTGTAGATAACACCGGCAATACGGCTGCGTTCATGATCAACGACTGCCTCTCTTTCAACCAGGGAAGCGATGGTTAAAATTTCATGCAACGAAAAACCCAATTCGGCAGCGCGGATTTGACTGCTCTCATTAATAATTCTATCCAGCCGGCGGAGCATCATTTTGACGATATCTTCTTCTCCTGAGCCGGAATAGATCTCGTAGGTGTCGGGGAACAGGTATCCCTCCAGCAGGTAATCGATATCGGTATCATCGACCTCCATTAAAAACGGAATAATCTCAAGGATATCTTCAGATGGGTTGCGGGCCAGGTCAAGGATCCTTTCGTTATCAGCAAGGCCTTCATTATCGAGCCTGGTAGCGATTTGTTCAACTGTATAGCCTTCGGGAATGGTAAACCAGGCAGTTTCGGTGTAAACATCGCCTGAGTGGATTATATAAACAATCTCACTTAAACTCATCGCCGGGCTGAGACTGTATTTTCCGGCAATGAAGCCCTGGCCAAGATTATAGCGTCGCACAAAAATACGGAAAATAAGTTGGTTGTGGATCAGGTTTTCATGCTCCAGGATACCAGCAATATCCTCCGTGTTCGCCCCGGAAGGTATTTCTACAAATACATACTGCTCAACAGCCGCAGGATTAACCGGTTTTAGCATATCGTTATATAAATAGGATATTGCTGCTGCAGCAACAAGTATTATAACTGTCAGTAAGGCCACTGCAGTAAAAAAACGTTTAGCCATTTAACGTCACCTTTCCATCGTTGCAATAGAATACCCTAATATATATCTTCTTCATCATCATCGAATTCAATACTCTCAACCCGTTCTTCCCATATAGAAGCTACCTGGTTCCATTCCTCTTCATCTTCAACTTCGATTAGCATTTCTTCGCCTTCATCCAGATCGATGCGAAAAATATATGCTTCTTCCTCAAAGTCGATCGCTTCCCCGTTTTCCCCATCATCGGGATACATTACCGGCACCAGGATAGCGTATTCATTTATGTCAACCTGAAAACGATCAACCAGGGCAAAATCGTGCTCATTGCCTTCTTCATCAACAAGGACAACAATGTCCGTTCTTTCTTCGCCATTACCATTCATCATTTAACACCTCATTTTCAGTTGGTCTTTTCTCTTTTTGTTTGTTCAGGCTGTCATTTTTCTGCATCGCCAAATATTGTTCCAGGATCAGAACTGCAGCCAGCTTATCTTTCAATTGCCTGCGTTTTTTACGCCGCATTCCACTTTCCAGTAGAGTTTTTTCGGCCCTGCTCGTGGTAAGCCTCTCATCTACCATCGCTACCGGAATGACAAGTTTTTTCCTTAATGCTTCGGCAAACTCTTCGGCTTTTACAGCAGCAGTTCCTTTCTCACCGCTCATCCTCAGCGGCTTTCCGACTACTATTTTCCCCACCCCATAATTAAGGCATATTGCTTCAATCTTATCGAGCGCTTCACCGGGTGAGCTATAGTTAATAACATCGATCCCCTGTGCCGTAATCCCCAGGGGATCAGAAACGGCGACACCGATACGTTTTTCACCGGGATCCAAACCGAGTATACGCACTGGTTACCAAATCTCCATTAAAGCTTTTTGTTTTCGGCCAGTTCCAGGTAGATTCCGACCATTTCTTCAAGGAGTTCGTCACGCTCAACCTGTCTGATCAGGCTGCGGGCGTTGTGATGACTGGTGATATAGGCCGGATCTCCGGAAAGCAGGTAACCGACAAGTTGATTCAAAGGGTTGTAGCCTTTCTCTTTCAGAGCCTGATAGACTTTAATCAGGATCATCCTGGCTTTATTGGCAGCCTCTTCACCTTCAACCCGAAACAGGACAGTTTCTTCATGATTACCCTGATCATTATCATGCACGTTTAGTTCCTCCCGGTTACTTAATGGTATTACCTTCACTGACTGCTTCAAGCTGCTCCCGAACCAAGCCTTCAACGGAATCAATAGCTTCAGGCAAAGCGCCGGCATCCTTGCCGCCTGCCTGGGCCAGCTCAGGCCTGCCTCCCCCTCCTCCGCCTACCTGGCGGGCGACAGCCGTGATGATTTTATTTGCCTGGATGCCGCGTTTAATCAGGTCGGGGGTAACTGAGCCAACCAATATAACTTTGCCGTCATTAACAGCGCCGAGAACAACTACCACTGAATCCAAGTTGCTTTTGACTTCATCCATAACCATACGTAATGATTCAATATTTTCAGCGGAAACCTGAGCGCTAAGCACTTTAACGTCTGCGACTTCTTTGACTGCGGACATTAAGGCCCTGACTTCAAAAGCAGCCAGGCGCTGTTTTAACTCCTGATTTGTTTTCTGTATAAACTTGTAATCTGCCAGGTGTTCATTAAATTTCTGGTCCAGGTGGCTTTCAGAAGTATTCAGCGATAGGGCTATCTTTTCAATAAGCCGATCCTTTTCTACAGCCTGGCGGTAAGCATTCAAACCGACCAGCGCTTCGATACGGCGCAATCCTGAACCGATACCTTCTTCTGAAACTATTTTGAACAGCCCTATTTTCCCGGTTGCAGAAACATGGGTACCCCCGCACAGCTCAAGAGTATAATTTCCCGCTGAAACCATCCGGACGGAACCTTCTTCATATTTATCTGCGAATATTGCCGTCGCACCCTTTTCTTTAGCCTCATCCAGAGTAGTTACCTCGGCCCGAACGTCGACATTTGCCAGAACCATCTTATTAACTTCCTCTTCGATGGCCAGCAGTTCATCACTGTTTAAGCCGGCAAAATGGTTAAAATCGAAGCGCAGTCGATCGGTTGCAACCAGTGAACCAGCCTGGTTAACATGATCGCCCAGCCTGTTGCGCAGCGCCCGGTGCAGCAGGTGTGTCGAGGTATGGCTGCGGCAGATACCTTCACGGCGCCCGCTGTCAACAGTCGCAGTTACAGTATCACCTTTAGACACCCGACCTTCTTCGACAGAACCCTGGTGAATAATCTGCCCCCAGGGGGAAAAGTAAGTGTTTTCCACTTTAATTCGACCCTGTGGCCCATCGATATAACCGGTATCGCCAATCTGCCCCCCTGCTTCAGCATAGAATGGTGTCCGGTCAAGCAAAACCTCTGCACTATCTCCTTCCGTTAATTCTTGTTTAGCTTTACCGTCACTTAGCATCAACTGCAGTTTTGCATCCTGCTGAAGTGTTTCGTAACCGGTAAATTCAGTTGACAGGTTTTCAGCAGCTTTATATATTTTAGCACTGCCGTCTCCGGCAGTGTTACGGGCTGCGGCACGGGCCCGATCCTGCTGCATCTTCAGGTTACTGTCAAAAGCTTCACGGTCAATTTCCAAACCTTTTTCATCAATTATTTCAGCTGTTAAATCCAGAGGAAACCCATAAGTGTCATATAGTTTAAAAGCTAATTCGCCGGGCAATATTTTTTCGCCCTTATCACGCATATTTTCTACGTAACCATCGAGAATTTCCATGCCCTGGGCCAGGGTTTCCTGGAATTTTTGTTCTTCCAGTTTAACAATCTGCCGGATGTAGTCATGACGCTGATGCAATTCGGGATAGGCAGAACCCATAATCTCGACTACCAGCGAAGCCGCATCGGTCATAAAATTACCTTCAATGCCAAGCAGCCTGCCGTAACGAACAGCGCGACGCAGTAGACGGCGCAAAACATAACCGCGGCCCTCGTTGGAAGGGATCACTCCGTCAGCAATAAGGAATGAAGTTCCCCTGCTGTGCTCAGTAATAATACGAAGGGCTACTTCCTGGTCTCTGCGGGCAGGATCGGCAATGTTTTTGAAGTGGCCGTAGAGCGGTTTGACTATGTCTATTTCATACAGGGAATGGACATTCTGCAGAGCCATAGCCATGCGTTCCAGCCCGGCACCGGTATCTATGTTTTTTTGTTTTAATTCGACGAGTTCTCCTGATGCTTCCCGGCTGAACTGGGTAAAGACGAGATTCCATATTTCCAGGTAACGATCGCAGTCGCAGCCCACACTGCACTCAGGGTTTTCACACCCTGCCTCTTCTCCCAAATCATAATATATTTCAGAACAGGGGCCGCAGGGTCCCAGGCCTATTTCCCAGAAATTATCCTCTTTACCCAGCCTGGCAATACGGTCTGCAGGAACGCCAATATTTTCATTCCATATCTTAAAAGCTTCCTCATCTTCAAGGTAGATGCTGACCCACAACCGCTCAACAGGCAGGCGGTATCCATTTAAAACGAGATCCCAGGCCCAGGCAATTGCTTCTTCTTTGAAATAATCACCAAAAGAGAAGTTGCC